>DATLFZ010000354.1:0-4744 GCA_035540795.1 Beijerinckiaceae bacterium
TCCTCCCGACCGGCGCCCGCGCGACCCCGTCGTCCCAACGGTAGGGAGGATGCCGGGCGGCCGGCCACAGCGGTTCTGCTACTGGCTCGACGAGGCCGACGATGTCTGACCGCCGCCGCCTGCCCGGCCGCCGCCTCACGCAGACGGCGAGCTTCGTTCACGACGGCCATCCCTACGTGGCGAGCTGGAGCCGGTTCGAGGACGGGACGCTCGGCGAGATCTTCCTCGCCGCCGGGAAGGCGAACTCCACCCTCGACGTGCTCGCCGGAGACGCCGCCATGGCCGTCTCCCTCGCCCTGCAGCACGGCTGCCCGCAGGGCAGGAGCAGCCAAGTGATCCGCCGCCAGGCGCGCCCGCGCCAGTGGACCGGGATCAGGATCACCGCCCACCAGCAGGCCCGGCACCAGGCGTAGTAGAGTGCGTCGACGACGCAGCGGAGCGGGGCGCGCATCAGGCCTCCTCCCGACCGGCGCCCGCGCGACCCCGTCGTCCCAACGGTAGGGAGGATGCCGGGCGGCCGGGGCCGGGCCGTGGGCGATGGGAAGATCGGGCGGTCATATCCGCTCCTCGAACAAATCGGGCCGCGCCGGCCGGGGCTTCGCGGCCGCCCGCGCCGCGCGCAGCTCGGCGCGCAGGAGCGCCAGGGTGGCGTCCCGGGCCGCGGCGGCGGCCGCCCGGGACGGGCGGTGCCGGCGGCGCGCGACGCGCCAGGCGTCGCAGGCGGCGTCGCGACGCGCGGCGAGGCTGCGGCGGCTCGCCATCACACCCGCATCGGCATGAGGACGTAGAGCCCGTGCTCCACGTCGAACACGGCGGGCGAGCCGGGCGAATCGAGGCGCAGCCGGCAGCGGGGCGCCGCGATCAGCTTGAGGATTTCGACCAGGTAGGCGGCGTTGAAGCCGATCGCGAGCGGGGGCGCCTCCCAGGCGACCTCGACGTCCTCGCTCGCCTCGCCCTGGTCGGGGTTGCGGGTCGCGAGGGCGACCCGGCCCTCGCCGATGTCGAGGCGCACGGCGCGGCCGCGCTCCGACGAAATGGTGGCGACCCGGTCGACGGCGGCGGCGAGCGACGCCGTCTCCGCCTCGAGGACGTGCGGGTTGTCCGGGATCACCCGCGGGTAGTCGGGGAAGGTGCCGTCGATCAGCTTGGAGACGAGCACCGTGTTCCCAGCGGTGGCGCGGATCTTCTGGGGCGAGACCTCGAGGACGAGCGTGCCGTCCTTCAGCCCCTCGGCGAGGCGGCGCAGCTCGGCAACCGCCTTGCGGGGCACGATGATCCCCGGAAAGCCCTCCGGCGGCGCGACGCCGGGCAGGGTCTGGCGGGCGAGGCGGTGGCCGTCTGTGGCGCAGGCGCGCAGCTCCCCGTCCACCGCGTGGACGTAGACGCCGTTGAGGTAGTAGCGGGTCTCCTCGGTCGAGATCGCGAACTCGACCCGGGCGATCAGCCGGGCGAACGCCGCGGCCGGCAGCTCGAGGCGGTGCGGAAAATCGCCCGCCGCGAGGTCCGGAAAATCCTCGGCCGGGAGCGTCTGCAGGGTGAAGCGCGAGCGGCCCGCGACGAGTTTCAGCGCGGCGCCGTCGTGCTCGAGCCCGGCCTGCGCCCCCTCCGGCAGGCGACGCACGATGTCGTGCAGGAGCTGCGCCGGCACCGTGGTGTCGAACGCCCCCGCGACCTCGGCCGGGACGGTGGCGGTCATGGCCACGTCGAGGTCGGTGGCGGCGAGCGTGAGCCCGTCGCGGCCGGCGCTTAGGCGCACGTGCGACAGGATCGGGATGGTGTTGCGGCGCTCGACCACCTTGGCGAGGCCGGAAAGCGCGGCGAGGAGCGGCGCGCGCTCCATCTTGAGGGCGCAGCGGGTTTCCTGGCGGGTCATCGGGCGGCTCCGGGTCGGTCGAAGAGGTACGGAAGGTCGGCGAGGCCGGGCAGGACGTCCTCGGAGAGCTGGTCGCGCTCGCCGAGGAGGTGAACGACGCGCTCCACGTAGGAGCGCAGGCGCGCGGCGGCGTCGGAATTGCGCATGGGGGCTCCGTCAGGGGCGGGCTGCAGCGAGGGCGGCGCGCCCGGCGAGGGCGGCCCCCGCGAGGGCGGGCAGGTAGGCGCGGAACAGGGCCAGGAGCTCGTCGGCGACCTTGTCGGGGGCGCGCCAGCGCCAGACGCGCTTGCCGGGGGCGATGCCGGCGGCGTCGATGCACCAGGCCCGCTGCTGCGGCCCGTAGAAGTCGCGGCGCTCGGTGGCGAGCGCGGCGAGGTCGATGCGCTTCAGCGCCGATTTCTGCGCGTCGGTCGGGAGCGGCAGGCCTGCGGCCGCGTGGATGGCCGCGTCGTGGCGCGCCTCGAATTCGTGGCGCACCTCGGCCAGGAAGCCGGCGCCGCGCTCGCCAGCGAGCTCCCGGGCGATCGCCGCCAGCGCCTCCTTGGCCGGGCTCGTCACCTCGCCGGTGCGGGCCTCGTGGGCGTCGTGCAGGAGCCACCAGGGGCGCAGCGCCTCGGGGGCGAGGTCGCAGCCGACGAGCGTGTGCAGCCCGACCGAGACCGGCACCGGCGGGTTGCCGGACGAGCGGTTGAGGTGGGCGAGCGCGTGGGCGAGCTCGGCGAAGTCGACCTCGTCGACGCGCGGTGCGAGAAGCTCGATCGGGCGGCCGGAGCGGGACGGGAGCCAGGTCATGCGCGGCTCCCGTCGCGGCCGCCCGGCACGATGGCTGCCATCGGCGCAGGGGCCGGTATGGGCGACGGGAGGGTGCGCGCGTCAGTCACGGGGCGCCCCCGTCGGTGCTATGCTGGCCCCCGTATCCGGGGGTGCCGCATGTCCGATCCCGTCCGCATGGTGATCAACGCCTACCCGCTCCACGCCGACGACGCCGTGCGTCTGGTGATGGTCGCCGGTACGGCAAAGCAGATCGACCTGAGCCGCGAGGAGGCGGAGCGTCTCTGCCGGGTCGTCCGTCAGGCGCTCGACGATCTCGCCGGGTCGAAGCGGCGCGAGCCAGGCCCACAGGGGTAGCTCGCGAAAACGCCCGCCGGCGGCCCGCAGGGTCACGGTCGGGCCGACGATCGCCTCCGCCAGCGCGACGGCCCGGGCGCGGGTCGCCGTCGCCTGCAGCACCGCCCTCCCCTGCGCAAGGGCGCGCTCGTAGCGCGGTCCATCCTCGCCCAGCGCCTCCAGCGCGTCGGACACGAAGGTCTCGGCGATCTCGACGAGGGCGGCGAGGACGGTGCGGTCGACCGGCACGTCCATCACGCGGCCTCCATCGCGCCGGTCGCGCCGGTCGCACCGGCCGCGCCGGCCTGCTCGGCGAGGCGGGCGAGCGCGCGGGCGCCGGCGGCGCACAGGCGCTCGCCCGGCGACAGCGCCTCGTCGGGGAGGCTCGCCACCGGAGCGACCTTGCCGTCGAGGACGGCGAGGAGGTGCGCCGCCCGCGGCCCCAGCGCCCGGACCTCCTTGCGCGTGTAGCCCTCGGCGACGAGGCCGTCCTCGGTGGCCGCCTCGCGCTCGACGACATGGCGGCGCATGGTCCGGGCGAGGGCGGCGAGGCGGCGCTGCGTGAGCGCCGGCAGGTCCGGGTACTCGGTGCGGGCCAAAAAGCCGAGGCTCTCGTCGGGATCGCCGGGCAGGAGCGCGGCGGCGAGCGCGTCGGCGGTGGCGGCGGGGTCGGCGCGCAGGCACTCGACGAGGCGGCGGGTCGGGAGCGGCGCCAACAGCCTCGCGAGGTCGACCGTATCGGCGAGGATCGCCGGCCGCAGTCTCCGCTCGAGGTGGGCGATCAGGGAGGCGCGGATGGCGGCCGGGTCTTCGGGTCGGGCGAGCTGGGGCGACATGGGACTCTCCGCTGCGGACGTGCGGAGATTTGCGAAATGCAAATTTGCCTGTCAACCCGGAAAATTGCGTTATGCAATCCAGAACGGCTGCGCTACAGCCGCGACAGGAGCGTCAAACCCAACAGGATGAGGAAGATCAGGACGACGCGCCAGCGGCGCATTCGCGGACCACCGGTATCACGTCGCGCGGACCGACCGTGTCGGGTCCCCAGATCGTCTGCACCGATGTGAGTGTCACGTCGGATCGATTCTCGCCGGCCGCCCGGAACGTCAGCTCCCAATAGCGAACCGATCCGGACCTTGCCGTCAGAATGGACATGCGGGACGCGGGCAGATCAGCCTTGGTCAGGCCCGGTCCGGCCACGTGCAATCGGGCGAAGCTGCATTCGGCGAGCCGTCGGTAGTCGCCGCCAACGGCCATGGCCGCGAGCGGCGCCTGATCGAGAAGCGCGGGCGACGGTGTCCCGGTCGAAGTGCACGCGGCGGCGCCGAAAACGAGAGCTGCAGCTGCGACCCGCATCGCGACCCCCTCAGGCCCGCTTCCGCTCGGGCAGCGGCAATTCGTCCATTCCCTCGGTGGCGTGGTCGCGGGCCTTGGCCCGGCGCGCCGCGGCGGTGCGCTGCTCGCGCTCGACGCGGCGGAGCTGGCTCGCCTTGACGATCAGATAGATCTCGCCGACCCAGGCGAGGCGCACGTTCTCGA
Organism: Beijerinckiaceae bacterium; assembly: GCA_035540795.1. Lineage (GTDB taxonomy): Bacteria > Pseudomonadota > Alphaproteobacteria > Rhizobiales > Beijerinckiaceae > JAJKJG01. Next base: position 4,520 of record DATLFZ010000354.1, read on the forward strand.
TCGGCGTGGCGTTGTGGCTGTAGAGGTCGAACCGGCCGCTGCGGCGGGCGCGGCGAATCTCCTTCAGGTAGCGGGCGCCGTCGGCCGTACGCACGGCGGCTTCCTCTCCGACGTAGTTCTCGGTGGCGAGCCGCTGGTCGCGCCAGACCAGGATCGCGTCCCCCGGCCGGTAGACCGGCAGCATCGAATCGCCCCGGACCGTGAACGCGACGATCTCGTCGGGGA
>DATLFZ010000355.1:0-15831 GCA_035540795.1 Beijerinckiaceae bacterium
GGAGGACGACCCGGTCGATCTTGGGCCGGCGCTTCTCGTCCCAGTATTCCCGGTTGGCCGCGAGTTCGAGGCGCTCGCGCGGCACGAAGCGGGTCACCCGGAACGGGCCGGAGCCCGACGGATCGGCCGCAAAGGCGGCCCAGGCCTGCTTCGCCCGCTCGGCCGGGTCGTCCTCCTGCCGCTGCCGGAGGCCAACGCCCGCACCGCCGCTCTCCTCTCGGGGCAGGTCGACTGGATCGAGGCGCCGGCGCCGGACGCAGTGCCGCAGATCAAGAGCCGCGGCTTCGTCCTCTACCAGAACGCCCAGCCGCACGTGTGGCCGTGGCAGCTCTCCTTCGTCGAGGGCTCGCCCTGGCTCGACCGGCGCGTGCGCCACGCCGCCAACCTGTGCGTCAACCGCAGCGAGCTGAAGGAGCTGCTCGGCGGCCTGATGGCGGAGGCGACCAGCACCTATCCGAAGGGCCATCCCTGGTTCGGCAACCCGAAGTTCGAGATCAAGTACGATCCGGACGCCGCCCGCAAGCTCATGAAGGAGGCCGGCTTCTCCGAGCAGAAGCCGGTGAGGGTGAAGGTGCAGACCTCGGCCTCGGGCTCCGGCCAGATGCAGCCGATCCCGATGAACGAGTACCTGCAGCAGAGCCTCAAGGACTGCTACTTCGACGTCGAGCTCGACGTCATCGAGTGGAACACGCTCTTCACCAACTGGCGCCACGGCGCCAAGGACCCGAGCGCCCGCGGGGCCAACGCCATCAACGTGACCTTCGCGGCGATGGACCCGTTCTTCGGGATGGTGCGCTTCACCTCGACCAAGACCTTCCCGCCGGTGTCGAACAACTGGGGCTATTTCGGCAACGACGAGTTCGACAAGCTCATCGCCGACGCCCGCAACGCGTTCGAGCAGAAGCCGCGCGACGAGGCGCTGGCGCGCCTGCACGCCCGCATCGTCGAGGAGGCCCCGTTCGTCTGGGTCGCCCACGACGTCGGGCCGCGGGCCATGTCGCCGAAGGTGAAGAACGTGGTCCAGCCGCGCAGCTGGTTCATCGACCTCGCCACCATGACCATGGAGTGATCAGGCCCTCCGTGGTTCCCACCCGCGTCATCCTCGGGCGGCGCATCGCGCCGGCCCGAGGACCGGGTCGCCGCGAGACGCCCCTGCGGCGCGCGGTCCCCGGGTCGCGCGGCGCGCGCCCGAGGGTGACGGGGCTCTGACCGCATGCTCGCCTACCTCGCCCGCCGCGTCGTCTACACGATCCCCATCCTGCTGGGGGTGGCGCTCGTGTGCTTCGCGCTCGTCCACATCGCGCCCGGCGACCCGCTGGTCTCGGTGCTGCCGCCCGACGCCTCGGTCGAGCTGCAGCAGATGCTGCTCGCCGTCTACGGCTTCGACCGGCCGTACTGGGAGCAGTTCCTGCGCTGGATGTGGCGGGCGCTCAACGGCGACCTCGGGTCGTCCATCGCCACCGGCCGGCCGGTCGTCGACGAGGTCATGCGCGCCGTCGGCAACACGTTGCGCCTCGCGGTGGTCGCGACCTTCATCGGCTTCCTGTTCGGGTCCCTGTTCGGCTTCGTCGCCGGCTATTTCCGCGACACCTTCGTCGACAAGCTCGCCTCGGCCCTCGCGGTCTTCGGCGTCAGCGTGCCGCATTACTGGCTCGGCATGGTGCTGGTGATCGTGTTCGCGGCGCAGCTCGGCTGGCTGCCCCCGACCGGCGCCGGGCCCGGCGGCTCGGCCGACTGGGCCTGGGACTGGGCCCACATGCGCCACATGGTCCTGCCCGCCGTGACCATGTCGGTGATCCCGATGGGCATCGTCGCGCGCACGGTGCGGGCCCTCGTCGCCGACATCCTGAGCCAGGAATTCGTCGTCGGCCTTCGCGCCCGCGGCCTCACCGACCTCGGCGTGTTCCTGCACGTGGTCAAGAACGTCGCCCCGACGGCGCTCGCCGTGATGGGCCTGCAGCTCGGCTACCTGCTCGGTGGCTCCATCCTGATCGAGACCGTGTTCTCCTGGCCGGGGACCGGCTTCCTCCTCAACGCGGCGATCTTCCAGCGCGACCTGCCGCTGCTCCAAGGGACCATCCTGGTGCTCGCCCTGTTCTTCGTCGTCCTCAACCTCGTCGTCGACGTGCTCCAGACCACGCTCGACCCGCGGATCCAGCGCAGCTGATGACGACCCTCGTCGACATCGCCCGCGACCAGGAGCCGGTGCCGGCCAAGGCGACCGGCTATTGGCGCGGGGTGCTGCGGCGCCTCGCCCGCGACCCGGTCGCGATCGGGGCGGCGATCGTCATCCTGCTCATCGTGCTGATGGCGATCCTCGCGCCCTACATCGCCCCCGCCGACCCGTATCGCGGCATGACCCTGCGGCGCCTGCGCCCGATCGGCACGCCGGGATTCCCCCTCGGTACCGACGAGCTCGGCCGGGACATGCTGTCCCGGCTCATCTACGGGGGACGGCTGTCCCTCTTCATGGGCGTGACGCCGGTCTTCGTGGCCTTCTTCTTCGGCTCGGCGATCGGCATCTTCGCCGGTTACGTGGGCGGGGCGGTGAACACGGTCGTCATGCGCACCATCGACGTGTTCTACGCCTTCCCGTCGGTGCTGCTCGCCGTGGCCCTGTCCGGGGCGCTCGGGGCCGGGCTCGGCAACGCCTTCCTGTCGCTCACCGTGGTGTTCATCCCGCCGATCGCCCGGGTCGCCGAGGCGGTGACGACGCAGGTGCGCTCGCGGGACTACGTGGAGGCGGCCCGCGCCTCCGGGGCGGGGAGCCTCGCGATCATCCGCGCGCACGTCCTCGGCAACGTGCTCGGGCCGATCTTCGTCTATTCGACGAGCCTGATCTCGGTGTCGATGATCCTCGCCTCCGGCCTGTCCTTCCTCGGCCTCGGCACCCGCCCGCCGGAGCCCGAATGGGGGCTCATGCTCAACACCCTGCGCACGGCGATCTACGTCCAGCCCTGGGTCGCGGCGCTGCCCGGGGTGATGATCTTCGTCACCTCGATCTCCTTCAACCTCCTCTCCGACGGCCTGCGCTCGGCCATGGACGTGAAGCAATGAAGGGGGCCGTGCGCGCCGCAAGAACCCTCTCCCAGGGGGAGAGGGTGGCCGCGAAGCGGCCGGGTGAGGGGCGGTCGGTGGACGGGAAAGGCGCGGCCGTTCCGCCGCTCGCGCCGGGGGTTCCCCTCACCCGCTCGGGCCTGACGGCCCGAGTCGGCCTCTCCCCGTCGGGGAGAGGCGGCGGAAGAACCCTCTCCCATCGGGAGAGGGTGGCCGCGAAGCGGCCGGGTGAGGCGCGGTCGGTCGCCTCGAAAGGCGCGGCCGTTCCGCCCTTTTCGGACGGGGCTCTCCCCTCACCCGGTCGGCGCTGCCGCGCCGACTCGACCTCTCCCTTCGGGAGAGGCGGGGGGCGGCCGTGACTAGGCCGGCGGCACAGAATCGCGCGGGTGCGGGGCAGCCGCTCCTCGGCGTGCGCGGGCTCGTCAAGCATTTCCCGGTCAAGAAGGGATTCTGGGGGACCTCCGCCGTCGTGCGGGCGGTCGACGGGATCGACTTCGACATCCTCAAGGGAGAGACCCTCGGGGTCGTCGGCGAGTCGGGCTGCGGCAAGTCCACCACCGCCCGCCTCCTCATGCACCTGATCGAGCCGGACGCGGGGGAGATCCTGTTCGAGGGCGAGCGCGTCGGCGGCGGGCTGTCGCTGCGCCAGTACCGCCGCCAGGCGCAGATGGTCTTCCAGGACAGCTACTCGTCGCTCAACCCGCGCATGACGGTCGAGACGTCCATCGCCTTCGGGCCGCGGGTGCACGGCATGGGCCAGCGCGAGGCGCTCGCGCGCGCCCGCGACCTCCTCGCCCGCGTCGGCCTCGACCCGCGCCGCTTCGCCGAGCGCTACCCGCACGAACTCTCCGGCGGCCAGCGCCAGCGGGTCAACATCGCCCGGGCGCTCGCCCTGCAGCCGCGCCTCATCATCCTCGACGAGGCCGTCTCGGCGCTCGACAAGTCCGTCGAGGCGCAGGTGCTGAATCTCCTCCTCGACCTCAAGGAGGAGTTCGGCCTCACCTACCTGTTCATCTCCCACGACCTCAACGTGGTGCAGTTCATCTCCGACCGGGTGCTGGTGATGTATCTCGGCAAGGTCGCCGAGCTCGGCGACGCCCACGAGGTATTTGGGCGCCCCCGCCACCCCTACACGGCGGCGCTCCTGTCCTCGATGCCGTCCCTCGACCCGGACCGGAGAACCGAGGAGGCGCCGCTCGCCGGCGACCCGCCGAACCCGATCGACCCGCCGCCCGGCTGCCGCTTCCACACCCGCTGCGCCTTCGCCGAGCCGGTCTGTGCGCAGAAGGAGCCGGCCCTGTACGAGGCCGGCGGCCCCCACCGGGCGGCCTGCCTCATGGTGCCGCCGAACTCGGGCCACTCGCGCGCGCCGACGGTCGAGGTGGCGGCGTGACGACCGGCCGGGTCCAGGACCCCGCGCCGGCGAGGGCGGCGCCGTGAACCGGCTCGACACCGACATCCTCATCCTCGGCGCCGGTGGGGCGGGGCTGTTCGCGGCGCTGCACGCCAAGAAGGCGGCGCCGGAGCTCGCGGTGACGGTCGCGGTCAAGGGGCTGCTCGGCAAGTGCGGCTGCACCCGCATGGTGCAGGGCGGCTACAACGTGGCGCTCGCGCCGGGCGACTCGGTCGAGCGCCACTTCATGGACACGATCGAGGGCGGCGGCTGGCTCAACCACCAGGAGCTCGCCTGGATCCTGGTGCGGGAAGCGCAGGTGCGCATCCGCGAGCTCGAGAACGAGCTCGGCTGCTTCTTCGACCGCAACCCCGACGGGACGGTGCACCAGAAGGCCTTCGCCGGGCAGACCTTCGATCGCACGGTGCACAAGGGCGACCTCACCGGCATCGAGATCATCAACCGGCTGATGGAGCAGGTCTGGCGCCGGGACGTGCGCCGGCTCGAGGACCACCGGGCGCTGGAGCTGATCCCCGCCGCGGACGGCTCGGGCCTCGCCGGCGTGCTCATGCTCGACATGCGCACCGGCGAGCCGCTGCTCGTGCGGGCGCGGGCGACGCTCCTCGCCACCGGCGGCGGCCCGACCATGTACCGCTACCACACTCCTTCCGGCGACAAGACCTGCGACGGCCTCGCCATGGCGCTCCGGGCGGGGCTGCCCTTGCGCGACATGGAGATGGTGCAGTTCCACCCGACCGGGCTCCTGGCCGGCGCCGGCACGCGCATGACCGGAACCGTCCTCGAGGAGGGGCTGCGCGGGGCCGGCGGCTGGCTCGTCGACGCGGGCGGCGAGCGCTTCATGTTCGCCTACGACCCCCGCGGCGAGCGCGCCACCCGGGACCTCGTCAGCCGGGCGATCGAGGACCGCATCCGCAAGGGCCACGGCACGCCGAACGGCGGCGTCTACATCCAGATGAGCCATCTCGGCCCCGACGAGGTGCGCAGGAAGTTCAAGGGCATGGTCGAGCGCTGCGCCGATTGCGGCTTCGACCTCGCCGCCGGCCGCGTCGAGGTGGTGCCGACGGCCCACTACATGATGGGCGGCGTCGTCTTCGGGACGGATTGCAGGACCGAACTGCCCGGGCTCTTCGCCGCCGGGGAGGACACGGGTGGCGTGCACGGGGCGAACCGCCTCGGCGGCAACGGCGTCGCCAATTCGACGGTGTTCGGCGGCCTCGCCGGCGACGCCATGGGGCCGTTCGCGCGCGGCGGATCCCTCGCCGAGCCCGATCCGGCCGCGGTCGAGGCCGGGCTCGCCCGCGCCTACGGCCCCCTCGGAAGGCCCCGGGCCGACCTCGAGGCGATCCGGCGGGAGCTGCACGCGATCATGTGGGACGAGGTCGGCATCCTGCGCACCGGCGAGGGCCTCGCCCGCGCCGCGGGCCGCCTCGCCGGCCTCGCCGAAAAAGTCGCCGAGGCCGGCGTCGCCGACACCGACCGGCGGTACAACCTCACCTGGATGGACCGGCTCAACCTCGAGAACCTCATTCTCGTGAGCCGGGCGATCTGTGCCGCCGCGCAGGCCCGCAGCGACAGCCGCGGCGCCCATTTCCGCGAGGATTTCCAGCAGGCGTCGGACCTGTCGACGTCGCGCTACAGCGTGGTGCGGCAGCGGGGCGAGGACCTCGCGGTCGCGACCGAACCCGTGGACTTCACCCGCGTCCGGCCCGGCGAGACCCTGTTGCGGGACGCGGCTTAGGCGCGCCTCCCCGTCGACCCGTCACCGCGCCCAGCGCAGGACCAGGGCGTCGAGGCGGCGGGCGATCTCGATCAGGCCCGCACGGATCGGGGCCGAGAGCGGCGCCACCGGGTGGCGGGCGGCGTCCGAGGCGATGATGCCGCCCTCCTTCATGAGGACCTTGCAGGCGAGCGGGCCGCATTGCCGGTTCTCGTAGTTGATGAGCGGCAGCCAGCGCTCGTAGCCGGCGACCGCCTCGTCGCGCCGGCCGGCCGCGTAGGCGTCGACGATGGCCCGCAAGGCCTCGGGATAGGAGCCGCTCGACATGGTGCCGGTGGCGCCGGCGTCGAGGTCGGGGATGAGCGTGATCGCCTCCTCCCCGTCCCACGGCCCCTCGATCGCCTCGCCGCCGAGGCGGATCATCTCGCGCAGCTTGGAGGCGGCGCCGGCGGTCTCGATCTTGAAGTACGACACGTTTGGGATCTCCCGCGCCATCCGGGCGAGGAAGGCGGGCGGCAGCGGCGTCCCGGCGACGGGCGCGTCCTGGATCATGATCGGGATGTCGATCGCGTCGGACAGCCGGGAGAAGAACTCGAACACGCCGGCCTCGCCCGCCCGGATGGTCGCGCCGTGATAGGGCGGCATGACCATCACCATGGCGGCGCCGGCCGCCTGCGCCCGCCGGCTGCGCGCGGCGCAGACTTGCGTCGCGAAATGCGTGGTGGTCACGATCACCGGCACGCGCCCCGCCACGTGTTCGAGGATCGCGTTCATCAGGACCTCGCGCTCGTGGTCCGTGATGGCGAACTGCTCGGAGAAGTTGGCGAGGATGCAGATCCCGTTCGAACCGGCCTCGATCAGGAAGTCGACGGCGCGGCGCTGGCTGTCGAGGTCGAGCTCGCCGTCCTCGCGGAAGGTGGTCGGGACCACCGGAAACACCCCCTTGTAGCGCGCCATGTCGTCCTCCCCGCTCGAGGCGAGCCTATCGGCACGGGCCGTGCTATCCAAGGCCGGTCGTCGCGGAGCCGTCCGATGCTGTCGTCCCTGAAATCCCTGTGGAGCCGTCTCGCCGGCGGCGCGAGCGCGCAGGCCGAACCCCCCGCCGAAGCGGTCGAGTACAAGGGCTTTCGCATCCGCCCGGCGCCCTATTCGGCCGAGGGCGGCTACCAGACCGCGGGGGTGATCGAGAAGGACGGCGATTCGGGCCCGCGGGAGCATCGATTCGTGCGGGCCGAGCGCCATCCGAGCCGCGACGACGCCGTCGCGTTCTCCGTGGCCAAGGCCAAGCAGATCATCGACCAGCAGGGCGAGCGCATCTTCGACAAGTGAGCCCCGCTTTAACCAGCGGTTAACCATACGGGCTCCAAATCACGGGACGTTAACCACGTTGGCTCCCGTGACCGCTGCCCCCAAGACCCGTCCCTCGATGCGCTTCCGCGGCCGGTCGTACCTGGCCCTCGTGCTCGCGCCGGAAGCGCCCCTCGCCGGCTGGCTCGCCGATCTCGACGCCTGGTCGCAGCGCTCGCCCGGCTTCTTCGTCGGGCGCCCGGTGGTGCTCGACCTCTCGGCCCTGAAGCTCGGCCGATCCGAGATCGCGACGCTGATCGCGGACCTCAACAGCCGCGACATCCGCATCATGGCGGTCGAGGGCGCCGCCCCCTCCGCCCTCGCCCTCGGCATGCCGCCGGTCGTCAACGGCGGGCGCGACACGGGCGAGGTCCAGGTCGTCGAGAAGCCGAAGGGCCAGGGCCGCCAGGAGGCGGGCTCGCTCATCCTCGAGACCCCGGTCCGCTCCGGCCAGTCGATCGTCTATCCGAAGGGCGACGTGGTGGTGCTGGGTTCGGTCGCCTCGGGCGCCGAGATCGTCGCCGGCGGCTCGATCCACGTCTACGGGGCGCTGCGCGGCCGCGCCATCGCGGGCTCGACCGGCAACGCCCGCGCCCGCGTCTTCTGCCGCAAGTTCGAAGCCGAGCTTCTGGCGATCGACGGCCTCTACAAGGCCGCCGACGACATCGACCCGCAGTTCCGTGGCCGCGCCGTCCAGGCCTGGCTCGACCGCGACGCGATCCTCATGGCAGCCCTGGACTGAACGGAGAAGGTGACCCACATGGCCAAGGTCCTCGTCGTGACATCCGGCAAGGGCGGCGTCGGCAAGACGACCTCCACCGCCGCTCTGGGGGCCGCGCTCGCCCTCGGCGGCAAGAGCGTGGTGGTGGTCGATTTCGACGTCGGCCTGCGCAACCTCGACCTCGTCATGGGCGCCGAGCGCCGGGTCGTCTACGACCTCATCAACGTGGTCCAGGGCGACGCCAAGCTCCCGCAGGCGCTCATCCGCGACAAGCGCCTCGACAACCTCTCGCTGCTGCCCGCCTCCCAGACCCGGGACAAGGACGCGCTGTCGGAGGAGGGCGTCGCCCGGGTGATCGGCGAATTGCGCGAAAAGTTCGACTGGGTGATCTGCGACAGCCCGGCCGGGATCGAGCGCGGGGCGCAGCTCGCCATGCGCAACGCCGACGTCGCCGTGGTGGTGACGAACCCCGAGGTCTCCTCGGTGCGCGATTCCGACCGCATCATCGGCCTCCTCGACTCGAAGACGCTCAAGGCCGAGAACGGGGACAAGATGGAGAAGCACCTGCTTCTCACCCGCTACGACCCGGCCCGCGCCGAGCGCGGCGAGATGCTCAAGACCGAGGACGTGCTCGAGATCCTGTCGATCCCGCTCCTCGGCATCATCCCGGAGAGCGAGGAGGTCCTGCGGGCCTCCAACATGGGCCAGCCGGTCACCCTCAGCAACGCATCGAGCGCGCCCGCCCGGGCCTATGTGGACGCGGCGCGCCGGCTCGAGGGGGCCACGATCCCCGTCACCGTCCCGAGCGACCGGCGTGGCCTGTTCGGGAAGCTGTTCCGGAGGGCCGCATGAACCTGTTCAGCTTCTTCACCCGGCGCGGATCGGCCCCGGTCGCCCGCGAACGGCTGCAGATCCTGCTCGCCCACGAGCGGGCCGCGGTCGGCCAGTCCGACCTCGTCTCGATCCTGCGCGACGAGATCCTCGCCGTCATCACCAAGCACGTCCACGCGGAACGGGACCACGTCCGGGTGCGCATGGACCGCAGCGAGTCGGTCTCGACGCTCGAGGTCGAGGTCGACATCCCGACGCTCGGACGGCTCGCCGTCGCGTCCTGAAGCAGGCCGGGGGGCCCGGCTGGACCGGGCCCGTCCGGCGGCTTAAGGAATCGGTAACGGACGCGTTGGGGGACACGGCATGACGAGGATCACGGGGGCGCTCGCGGCGGCCGCGATCGTGTTCGGGGTGACGGCGTGCCAGGACGGACGCGGGCTCCTCGCGGGCCGCACTTCCCCCTCCGGCGTGCCGGTCGCGGTCGAGAGCATCGAGGGCGCCCCGCCGGCGGTGCGCACCGCGCTCGCGGACGAGCTCGCCAGCGCCGCCAACGCCCGCCAGGTCGAGCTCGTCGGCATGAGCGCGGAGGCCCGCTACCGGGTCCGCGGCTATCTCAGCACCGAGCCCCGGGAGGACGGCGGCGCCGCGCTCGCCTTCGTCTGGGACGTGTTCGACGCCGAGAAGCGGCGCGCCCAGCGCCTGACCGGCTCCCGCCCGATCCCCGCCGGGGAGGACCCGTGGGACGGGCTCGACAAGCAGGCGCTGGCCCGCCTCGCCGCCGAGAGCATGGACGGCATCGCCGATTTCCTGAGCCGGACCAAGGTCGCCGGGCTCGCTCCGGACGCGCCCTCCGCCGCGCCGGTCGCGCCGGGCGGACCCGCCGCCGCCTTCGCCTTCACCCGGTGAGGTCCGGGCCGGGCATATTGTGACGCCTCTGCAACGCTGCTAAGAGCCCGGCACCGGGCGGTCCTTCGGCCGCGCGGCGGGATGCCTTTGCGGCCGTCGGCTGCGCATCGTCAGGCGTTATGCGTCCATGAAGCTCGTCGCCGGCAACTCAAACCGCCCGCTGGCGGAGGCCATCTCGGCCTATCTCGACGTGCCCCTCGCCCGCTGCCAGGTGCGGCGCTTCGCCGACATGGAGGTGTTCGTCGAGATCCAGGAGAACGTGCGCGGCGAGGACGTCTTCGTCATCCAGTCGACGTCGTTCCCGGCCAACGACCACCTGATGGAGCTTCTGATCATCATCGACGCGCTGCTGCGGGCCTCGGCGCGGCGTATCACGGCGGTGATCCCCTATTTCGGCTACGCCCGGCAGGACCGGAAGCCCGGGCCGCGCACCCCGATCTCGGCCAAGCTCGTCGCCAACCTCGTCACCCGGGCCGGGGCCGACCGGGTCCTCACCGTCGACCTCCACGCCGGCCAGATCCAGGGCTTCTTCGACATCCCCACCGACAACCTGTTCAGCGCCCCGGTGATGGTGCGCGACATCAAGGACCGGCTGAAGAACGGCGAGCGCACGGTGGTGTCGCCGGACGTGGGCGGCGTCGTGCGGGCGCGCGCGCTCGCCAAGCGCATCGACGCGCCGCTCGCCATCGTCGACAAGCGCCGGGAGCGGCCGGGCGAATCCGAGGTGATGAACATCATCGGCGACGTGGAGGGCCGCAGCTGCATCCTCGTCGACGACATCGTCGATTCCGGCGGCACCCTGTGCAACGCCGCCGAGGCGCTCATCGCCAACGGGGCGCGGGACGTCTACGCCTACATCACCCACGGGGTCCTGTCCGGCGGGGCGGTGTCGCGGGTCGCCACCTCCAAGCTCAAGGAACTGGTGATCACCGACTCGATCCTGCCCACGGAGGCGGTCAAGGTCGCCCGCAACATCCGCGTGGTCTCGATCGCCCCCCTCCTCGGCGAGGCGATCGGGCGCACCGCGACGGAATCGAGCGTCTCGAGCCTGTTCGACTGAGCCCGGGCGCCACCTCAGCCCGTCACGATCCAGGGATCGATCACAGTCAGCCCGGCCGCGGTGAACGCGCTTGCGTCCCGCGAGGCGACGGCGAACCCGTGCGCGGCGGCAATGGCGGCGATGTACCCGTCCGGCGTCGGGAAACCCTTTCCGGCCCGGCGCGCCTTGACCGCGAGATCGGCATAACGCCGCGCCGCCTCCGTATCGAAGGGCAGGATCCTCGACCCGAACAGGTTCAGGACGCCATCCAGTGCGGCTGCCAGATTGTCCTTGCGCTTGCCCTTCGGCAGCACTCCAATCCCGAAGAGCAGCTCGGCAATCGTGACGCTGGAGAGAAAGAGCGTCTCCGCCGCTTGGGCGTCGAGCCAGTCACGAACCGATGGAGAGGGCTCCGGCTTCATCGCCTCGGAGACGACATCGGTGTCGAGCAGGATCATTCGAAACGCATCGGCTGGGCGGGTCGGGAATCGCGGGCGTTGTCGAGGGCCTCCACGTCGGCGTTGGTCAATCCGATCCGGCGGCTCATGTCCGACAGCGCCGTGCCGAGCCGCAACCGGCCCTCGGGGCGCACGGCAGCTTCCAGAATGGCGCGCATCTCCGCCTCCGGGCTGCGATTGTGCCGCGCGGCGCGCATCTTCAGGGCGCGATGGGCCTCGTCGGAGAGGTCGCGAATGGTAACGGCGGCCATGAAGCCTCCTCGGCGGCTCGACTGCACGCGATCAAGATAGATGCCGTGACGGCGTTCCTCAAACGTAACGGCGGCGCGCGACCCCGCCCAACCGCGTTCCGCGCCGCCGCCGCGTTCCGCGCCGGCTCGATCGGTCTCGTCGACGAGCGGAACTCTCCCTCCGTCGGGGAGCCCGGCGCGAGCTTGGCCTCCTATGGACACACCGGGCGGCGCATGCCAAAGAGCCCGCGGCGCGGGCGACTCCCGGTCGCATTGCGTGCCCGTCGGCGTCTATGGTTCGTCCGCAGGATCATACCGCCGCGCTGCGTCCCGATGCCGTGCAACGCGGCTCTTCGAACAACTGATGCTGGGAGAGCCCAGTGGCTGAGACCACTACGACCGCTGAACCCACACGGCGCGACTTCCTCTACATCTCGACCGTTGCCGCCGCCGCCGTCGGAGCGGGCGCGATGGCGTGGCCCTTCATCAGCTCGCTCGCCCCGGACGCCCAGACCGTCGCCGCCGGCGCGCCGGTCGAGCTCGATCTCGCGCCCATCGCGGAGGGGCAGATCGTGCGCGTGTTCTGGCGCGGCCGGCTGATCTTCGTGCGCCACCTCACCGCCAAGGAGATCGAGGAGGCGCGGGCGACGCCGGCGGCGCAGCTGCCCGATCCCCAGCCCTTCGACGCGCGGGTCAAGCCCGGCCATCCGCAATGGCTCGTGGTCTACGGCAACTGCACCCATCTCGGCTGCGTCCCGCTCGGCAACCAGGGCGCCTTCAACGGCTGGTTCTGCCCGTGCCACGGCTCGGTGTTCGACACCGCCGGGCGCATCCGGCAGGGGCCGGCGCCGACCAACCTTCCGGTTCCGCCGTACCAGTTCGCGGGCGACACGCGCATCGTCATCGGTGCGGGCGCCGCCGCCTAAAACGCTATCCTCGGGTCGGGTTTCTCCAGTCGGGCGACGAACATGAGCCAGCATGCGACCGTCTACGTTCCCAAGAGCGCCTTCGCGCGCTGGTTCGAGAGCCGGCTGCCGATCGCCGGGCTGATCCATTCCTCCTTCGTCGCCTTCCCCGTCCCGCGCAACCTCAACTACTTCTGGACCTTCGGCGGCGTCCTGTTCGCCATGCTGATCATGCAGATCGTGACCGGCGTGGTCCTGGCGATGCACTACACCCCCAACGCGGACATGGCGTTCGACTCCCTCGAGCACATCATGCGCGAGGTGAACTACGGCTGGCTGTTGCGCTACCTGCACGCCAACGGCGCCTCGATGTTCTTCGTCGCCGTCTACATCCACATCTTCCGCAATTTCTACTACGGCTCGTACAAGGCGCCGCGGGAGGTGCTGTTCTTCCTCGGCATCATCATCTTCCTCCTGATGATGGCGACCGCCTTCCTCGGCTACGTGCTCCCCTGGGGGCAGATGAGCTACTGGGGCGCGACCGTCATCACCAACCTGTTCTCGGCCTTCCCCCTCGTCGGCGAGACCATCGTCACCTTCCTGTGGGGCGGCTACTCGGTCGCCAACCCGACGCTGAACCGGTTCTACTCGCTCCACTACCTCCTGCCGTTCATGATCTTCGGCGTGGTCATCCTGCACGTCTGGGCGCTGCACGTCCCCGGCAACAACAACCCGGCCGGGATCGAGATCAAGTCGGGCAAGGACGCGGTGCCGTTCCATCCGTACATGACGGTCAAGGACGGCTTCTCGATGGTGCTGTTCGCGATCCTGTTCGCCTGGTTCGTGTTCTACATGCCGAACTACCTCGGCCACGCGGACAACTACATTCCGGCGAACCCGGCGGTGACGCCGGCGCACATCGTGCCCGAATGGTACTTCCTGCCGTTCTACGCCATCCTGCGCGCGATCCCGGACAAGCTCGGCGGCGTGCTCGCCATGTTCGCCGCCATCCTGATCTGGTTCCTGGTGCCCTGGCTCGACACCTCGAAGGTGCGCTCGGCCACCTACCGGCCGCTCTTCCGCCAGTTCTTCTGGATCTGGTTCGCGGTCTGCGTCCTGCTCGGATGGCTCGGCGCCAAGCCCGCGGAGGGCGGCTACGTCATCGCCGCGCGGATCTGCACCGTCTACTACTTCGCCCACTTCCTCGTGATCCTGCCGCTGCTCGGCCTGTTCGAGAAGCCGCGGCCGCTGCCGGCCTCGATCGCCGAGGCGGTGCTCGGCAAGAAGGGGGCGTCCGGCATGCCGGCCGGGGCCACGGCGGCACCGCAGGTGAAGGGCTGAGCGTCATGATCGTGAAGAGCACCCTCGTCGCCGGCCTTCTCCTCGCCCTCGGCTTCTCGGTCCCGGCGAACGCCGCCGCCGGCATCGCCCCGCCGACCCAGCGCTGGAGCTTCCAGGGGCCGTTCGGCACCTTCGACCGGGCCCAGCTGCAGCGCGGCTTCCAGGTCTACCGGGAGGTCTGCGCCTCCTGCCACGGCCTCCAATACGTGGCCTTCCGGCACCTCGCCCAGCCGGGCGGGCCGGAATTCTCCGCCGCGCAGGTGCGCGCCCTCGCCGCCGAGTACCGCATCCAGGACGGGCCCAACGATTCCGGCGACATGTTCGAGCGCCCGGGCCGCCCGGCCGACTACTTCCCCGACCCCTATCCGAACGAGCAGGCGGCGGCGGCGGCGAACGGGGGCAAGGCGCCGCCGGACCTCTCGGTCATGGCCAAGGCCCGCACCTACGAGCGCGGCTTCCCGTGGTTCGTCATCGACGTGTTCACGCAATACGCGGAGAACGGGGCCGACTACCTCTACGCCCTGATGACCGGCTACGTGGACCCGCCGCCCGGCGTCGAGGTCCCGGCGGGCGGGCACTACAACGCCTACTACCCGGGCCACATCATCGCGATGCCGAACCCGCTCAGCGACGGCCGGGTCGAGTACCCGAAGACCGCCGAGGGGCGCCCGGTCGTGCCCGAGACCGTGTCGCAGTATTCCCGCGACGTCACCGCCTTCATGGCCTGGGCGGCGGAGCCGTATCTCGAGCAGCGCAAGCGCCTCGGCTTCAACGTGATGGCCTTCCTGATCGTGTTCGCGGTGCTGATGTACTTCACCCGCAAGAAGGTCTGGGCGAGCGTCGGCGGCGACCCGGTCGCCATGCACGAGCCGAAGCAGTACACCTGATCCGGAAGGCCCCCGGGCCTTCCCCATCGGAGGCGCGATGCGGGCCGTCCTCGGCGTGATCGGCGGGTCCGGGGTCTACGACCTCCCCGGCCTCGAGGAGGTGCGCGAGGAGCGCGTCGCCTCCCCCTGGGGCGAGCCCTCGGACGCGATCCGGCGCGGGCGCATCGGGTCGACCGAGATCGCCTTCCTGCCGCGGCACGGGCGCGGCCACCGGCTCTCGCCCTCCGGCATCAACTACCGGGCCAACATCGACGCCCTGAAGCGGGTCGGCGTCACCGACCTCGTGTCCCTGTCCGCCTGCGGCTCCTTCCGGGAGGAGCTCGCGCCCGGGACGTTCGTGCTCGTCGACCAGTTCGTCGATCGCACCTTTCGCCGCGAGAGCTCGTTTTTCGGCAACGGCTGCGTCGCGCACGTCTCGATGGCCCAGCCGGTCGGGCCGCGGCTGCAGGCGCGCATCGCCGCCGCGGCACAGGCGGAGGGAATTCCCGTGCACCGGGGCGGCACCTACGTCTGCATGGAGGGGCCGCAATTCTCGAGCCTCGCCGAGTCGCTGGCCTACAAGGCGCAGGGCTTCGACGTGATCGGCATGACGAACCTGCCCGAGGCCAAGCTCGCCCGGGAGGCGGAGATCACCTACGCCACCATCGCCATGGTGACGGATTACGATTGCTGGCACCCGGACCACGCCTCGGTCGAGGTCGCGGCGATCGTCGAGGTGATCCGGGCGAACGCCGCCAAGGCCGCCCGCCTCGTCTCCCGCCTCGCCCGCGACTTCCCGGCCGAGCGCGAGCCCTGCCCGGCGGGCTCCGACCGCGCCCTCGACACCGCCTTCATCACCGCCCCCGAGCACCGGGACCCGGCGCTCCTCGCCCGGCTCGACGCGGTGGCCGGGCGCGTGCTCGGCCCGACGCGGGGCGCCTGAACGGCCTTCTGGAGCGAACTCGGATCGCTGGACTCGTTCGTGGTTCGCGTCTGCGC
>DATLFZ010000356.1:0-2266 GCA_035540795.1 Beijerinckiaceae bacterium
AACGCGCGAAGCGGCGGATCGGACGAGTTCCGGGATCGCCGCCGCCTCGGGCATGTTGCGCCAGTAGCGCTGCGGCATCTGCGCCCGCATCGCCTCCGGGTTGACCCGCGCCGGGTTGAAGGTGCTCTCGTAATAGCCCCGCCAGCCCTCCTCGAAGGCGTCGTTCGCGGGCGCGGCGGCGCGGCTCTCGGGCGGGCCGAAGGTCAGCGCGCGCCGGTCCCAGTGGAGCGAGCCGAGCGGCGTGAAGATCGACCAGCGGAAGGTGCGGAAGCGGTCGACGAAGAACGGCGCCACGGCCTCCAGCACGAAATGCTCGGGCTCGAACCAGGCCGCGTAGCGCTCCGGCTCCGCCCCGGCGACGAGGCGGAAGCGCAGGAAGGCGTGCATCTTGTGGATCTCCCGCCGCACCGTCCGGGCCATGTCCTCGAGGCGCCGCACGAGCGGATCGTGGGCGAGTTCGAGCACGTGCCGCTCGCCCGTCAGCACCCGCTGCACGAGGTCGTAGAGAAGGGCGTAGCGCTCGGGGTCGCGGTGGCACACCACCGTCTCGATCAGCTCCGCCACCGGCCGGGGCAGGGCGACCGGCGGCGCCTCCGCCGGCGGCTCGGCCCCGAACAGGTCCTCCCCCGTTTCGAACGCCACCTCCGCCGGGGCGCCCGCGGCCGCGAGCGCCCGCACCGCCTTGCGAAAGCCGGCGAGGTCGGCCCCGGGGGCGAGGCGGACCCGGATCATCCCCAGAGCTCCAGCTGGCGCGGACGCTCGGTGAGGCGGGCGCGCAGGTCGAGCCGGTCGAGCCCGGCCGGGCGGTGGTCGGGGGTGACGATGAACGGGTGCGCCTTGGCGACGCTGGCGGCGAGGCGGCCGACGTCGTCGAGGCGCAGGGTCGCGTGCCGGCGCGCCGCCACGATCCGGTCGACCGCCCGTCTACCGAGGCCCGGCACCCGCAAGAGCATTTCCCGCGGGGCCCGGTTCACGTCGACCGGAAAGCGCTCCCGGTGCTTCAGCGCGAAGGCGAGCTTCGGGTCGATGTCCAGCGCGAGCATGCCGTTTTCGCCGGCGTCTGCGATCTCTTCGGCCGAGAAGCCGTAGAAGCGCATCAGCCAGTCGGCCTGATAGAGCCGGTTCTCGCGCCGCAGCGGCGGCGCCTGCGGCGGCAGGGCGGCGCTCGCGTCCGGGATCGGGCTGTAGGCCGAGTAGTAGACCCGCTTGAGGCCGAAATCCCCGTAGAGCCGGGCGCTCGCCTGCAGGAGCGCCGCGTCGGTCGAGGCGTCCGCCCCGACGATCACCTGCGTCGACTGCCCGGCGGGCGCGTAGCGCCGGCGCTCGTCCCGCGCCTGGGCGATGCGGGCGCCCATCTGCGCCATCGCGCCGGTGATGACGTCCGCGTCCTTCTCCGGCGCGAAGCGCTTCAGGCTCGCCCGGCTCGGCAGTTCGAGGTTGATCGACAGGCGGTCGGCCCAGAGCCCCGCCTCCTCGACCAGCTCCGCGCTCGCCTCCGGAATCGTCTTGAGGTGGATGTACCCGGCGAAGGCGTGCTCGGTCCGCAGCACCTTCGCCACCCGGATCAGCTCCTCCATCGTGTGGTCGGGGGAGCGCATGATGCCGGAGGAGAGAAACAGCCCCTCGATGTAGTTGCGCTTGTAGAAGGCGAGCGTCAGCGCCACGACCTCCTCCACCCGGAAGCGGGCGCGCGGCACGTTCGAGGAGCGCCGGTTGACGCAATAGGCGCATTCGTAGCGGCAGAAATTGGTGAGCAGGATCTTCAGAAGCGACACGCAGCGCCCGTCCGGCGTGTAGGCGTGGCAGATGCCGGATCCCGTCGAGCCGAGCCGCTCCGGCCCGAGCTCCCGCTTCGGCGCCCCCGAGGAGGCGCAGGAGGCGTCGTACTTCGCCGCATCCGCCAGGATGCGCAGCTTCTTGGAAAGGCGGGGATCCATGCGGGGCCAACCTGTTCGTTTCCTCTTTGTTCCAGGTCGCCGGCTCGCGCAAGGGACCGGGTGTCGCGGGGTGCGCCCGATCTGGTAACGAAGGAATCCGCCCGCCGGTCGCGCGGGCGGCTCCGACCGAGGAGGTCAGGCGTGCCCCCGATCCTGTTCGCCCACCCGTTCTCGTCCTACTGCCAAAAAGTCCTGGTCGCGCTCCACGAGAACGACACCCCGTTCACCCCTGCGTCTCCTCGACGGCAGCGAGGCCACCGCGGCGGAGCTCGCGCGCCTGTGGCCGCTCGGGCGCTTCCCGGTCCTCGTCGACGGGGAGCGGACGATCG
>DATLFZ010000357.1:0-15029 GCA_035540795.1 Beijerinckiaceae bacterium
TCCGCAGCGACATCAAGGGGTTAGCGGATGCTCACGCGTCCTTGACACCCCGGACCCTCGAAACTATGGTGCGCCCGGTTTCGGGGGGTGCCCCGGGCCGCCCTCCGCCCCTTCGTCGACGGGTTCGCCATGAACGGTGACAACGCCGGCAAGGAGCGCGGGACCGGTCCAGGCGCTCCCGACGATCTCTCCGCGAGGCTCGAGCGTCTCGACAAGCAGCTCTCCGGACGGGGCCTGCCCCCGAAGGCGAGCGGCGGTTCCGACCGAGCGTCCACCAGTCCTTCGGCGCTCGGGCGCGCGTTCCGCCTTTCGACGGAATTCGTCGCCGGGGTCATCGCCGGCGGCCTCCTCGGATGGCTGTTCGACCGGATGCTGGGGACCTCTCCCTGGGGCATGATCGTCTTCCTGATGCTCGGCTTCGGTGCCGGCATCTTCAACGTGATGCGCGCGTCCGGCTTCATGGACCCGCCGTCCGGATCGAAGCCGCGGGATTCTTGAGGCGGCCGGCCCTGCCGGGCCCGCCTCGTCGCACGGGAAAGTGGGCCGAGGGCCCGAAAGGCAAGGACGATCCGGCGATGGCCGACCCGATCTCCCAGTTCCAGCTCAAGCCCCTCGTCTCCTTCGGCCGCATCGGCGGCACCGAGCTCGTCTTCACCAACGCCTCCCTGTTCATGGTGGTGGCCGTCCTCGGCATCACCGCGCTGATGGTGCTGCCGACCCAGGGGCGCGCCCTCGTGCCGGGACGGCTGCAGTCCCTCGTCGAGATGAGCTACGAGTTCATCGCCGGCACCCTGCGAAGTTCCACCGGCGAGGACGGCATGCGCTTCATGCCGCTCGTGTTCTCGCTGTTCATGTACATCCTCGTCCTCAACCTCATCGGCATGATCCCGATGGGTTTCACCGTGACGAGCCACATCATCGTCACCTTCGCCCTCGCCGCGATCGTGATCCTGACCGTGATCATCTACGGCATCGCCAAGCACGGCATGCACTTCTTCGGCCTGTTCGTGCCGTCCGGCGTGCCGAAGTGGCTCCTGCCGCTCCTCATCGCCATCGAGGTGATCTCGTTCGTGTCGCGGCCGATCAGCCTGTCGGTGCGCCTGTTCGCCAACATGCTCGCCGGGCACATCGCGCTGAAGATCTTCGCCGGCTTCGTGGTGGCGCTGCTCACCGGCGGCGTGTGGGCGATCCTCGCGCCGCTGCCGCTCTTCCTCACCATCGCGCTCACCGCGCTCGAGGTGCTGGTCGCGGTCCTGCAGGCCTACGTCTTCGCGACCCTGACCTCGATCTACCTCAACGACGCCCTTCACCCCGGCCATTGAGGCCGGACCCCTTCCCGATCGAAACCTTCTCAAGGAGCACATCATGGATCCCGTCGCAGCGAAGTTCCTCGGCGCCGGCATCGCCTGCATCGGCATGGCGGGCGCGGGCATCGGCCTCGGCCACCTGTTCGGCCAGTTCCTCTCCGGCGCCCTGCGCAACCCGTCGGCGGCCGAAGGCCAGCGCGGCACCCTGCTGCTCGGCTTCGCCCTCACCGAGGCGCTCGGCATCTTCTCGCTGCTGATCGCGCTCCTCCTCCTGTTCGCCGTCTGACGCGAGGCTCGGGGAGCCCGCCTCCCCCGCGAGGTTCGCCATGGCACAAACGCCTCCAGGCGCCCCCCCGGGCGTCACGACCGGGGTCTTCCCCCCGTTCGACGCGGCGACGTTCCCGTCGCAGCTGTTCTGGTTCACGCTCACCTTCGGGCTCCTCTACTACCTGATGGCCTACGTCGCGCTGCCGCGCGTCGCCGGCATCATCGAGGAGCGCGGCAAGCGCATCGCCGCCGACCTCCAGGAGGCGCAGCGCCTGCGGGCGGAATCGGAGGCGGCGGGAGCGGCCTACGAGAAGTCCCTCGCCGAGGCCCGGGGCAAGGCCAAGGCCATCGCCCAGGAGACCCGGGACGCGCTGCACGGGGAATCCGAGGCGCGGCGCAAGGTGCTCGAGGCCGAACTCGCCGACCGCATCGCCCATTCGGAGGAGGCGATCAGCGCCACCACCGCCCAGGCGATGGCGAGCGTGCGCGGCATCGCCGCTGACACCGCGACCGCCATCGTCGAGCGCCTGACCGGCGAGGCGCCCGCCCGCGAGACCGTCGAGGCCGCCCTCGACCGGGTCGGCACCTGAGGAGGGCGCCATGTGGTTCTTCCTGACGCCCGAGTTCTGGGTCGCCGTCTCCTTCTTCGTGTTCCTGTGGATCATCTGGAAGGTCGGCGGCTGGAACCTCATCCTCGAAGGGCTCGATTCCCGCGGCAAGCGCATCCGGGCCGAGCTCGACGAGGCGCGGCGCCTGCGCGAGGAGGCGGCGGGCGTGCTCGCCGAGTACAAGCGCCGGCGCGAGGAGGCCGAGCGCGAGGCCGAGGCGATCGTCGCCGCGGCCCGCGAGGAGGCGCAGCGCGCCGCCGACGAGGCCAACCAGCGCATGACCGAGTTCGTCCGCCGCCGCACGGCCGCGGCCGAGGCCAAGATCGCGCAGGCCGAGGCGCAGGCCGCGGCACAGGTCCGCGCCGCCGCCGCCGAGGCCGCGATCCGGGTCTCCGAGGCGATCCTGCGCGAGAAGATCAGCGGCCAGGCGGCGGAGGACCTCGTCACCCGCAGCCTCGGCGAGGTCCGCGCCAAGATGCACTGAGCGGCGACGCCGTTCCGTTGCGAAGAGCCGCCGGCGACGGCGGCTCTTTTCGTTTGGGCCTCAGGCCTTGAGGTGCAGCGTCACCAGCACGGTCGCCTCGCCGCCGTCGGGCAGGTCGGTCGCGACCCGCAGCCAGTTGCCGAAATGGGCGACGCGGGCGAAGGTCACCGCGTCCTCCCGGTCGGGCATCGGGAAGCGGGTGCCCTCGGCGACCCAGCGGATGCCGTCGGCGGAGATCTCGATGCGCGCCTCGGGCGAGGCCCCCTTCGGCGCCTTGAGGGCGCGGACGAAGACGACCGCCTCCCGGGCCCAGCCGGCCTCGTAGGGCTCGGTCGCGGCGGCGCCGGTCCAGGTCTCGTTGCGGGCGACGACGGCGGTGACGTTGTGCGGCAGCATCAGAAGTCCCCCGAGAGGCAGACCGAATCCACGTAGAGGAAGGCGCGCTTGTCCGTGTCGGCCTCGGCGAAGAAGCCGATGTTGAGCATGCACCACAGGTTCCGCATGGCCGGGATGCGGATCGAGTCGAAGCCGGACAGGTCGAAGACCCGGTCGTTGCAGCGAAAGCCCGTCGCCTGCATGGTCGCAAGGTCGAAGTCGAAGCAGACGTAGTGCCAGTTAATCTTGGTGGGGATCTCGTTGTAGCAGAGCTTCTGGTGCCCGTCGGCGAGGTCCTCCCAGTCGGTCGGCGCGAGATGGTAGTGGGTGACGGTCTTGTTCTCGGTGCCGAGCGCCTGGAAGGGGGTCGTGCGGCGCTTGAACTGCCATTTCTGCACGTGCTCGCCGTCCTGGGCGTTGAGGAAGCGCAGGTGCGGCATGACCCGCTCCGGGCTGCCGCCGGTCCGGTCGCCGACCTGCAGGTCGTAGATGAAGCCGACCGAGCGCACGTCGGTCTCCGACAGGCGCAGCTCGTTCGCCTCGGGCTTGAAGGTGAAGTAGAATTCGAGCCGGATCGGCCCGGCCTCGCGGAAGGTGAGGCGCTTGATCGAGACGTTCTGCGCCCCTTTTCGCGGGCGCGTCGCCACCTTGAGGGCGTAGTCCCCGTCGACGCCCCCGTGCGAGCCGAAATCCCACGCGGGCAGCGTCGAGAGCATGGCGTGGGTGTGCTGGGCGTAGCCCGGCAGCATGGCGTCGAGCGTGTGCTCGTAATTGCCGACGAGCTGCGTCCAGCCGCAGAAGCCGCGGTCGAAATCGTCGAAGGCGATGATCCGCGGCAGCGGGTCGAAGCGGCTCAGCGCCGGATTCGCGTGGATCAGCGCGCGGCGCAGGTCGTCGGCTTCGAGGGCCATGGCGTCATCCCTTGGTTGCGCCGGCGGTCAGGCCGGCGATCAGGTGCTTTTGGGCGAGGATCACGAACAGGAGCACCGGCAGGAGCTGGATCGTCGAGGCGGCGAAGAGCACGCCCCACTCGACCCCCTCGACCGCCCCGATCATCTCGGCGAGCACCAGCGGCGCGGTCTTGGCCCGGATGGTCGTGAAGATGAAGGCGAACAGGAACTCGTTCCAGGCGTAGACGATCACGAAGACCGCCACCGCCACCATGCCCTGCGCGGCGAGCGGCACGATCACCCGGGCGACGATCTGGGCTTGCGTGGCCCCGTCGACGAGGGCCGCCTCGTCGAGCTCCTTCGGGATCTGGTCGATGAAGGTGCGCATCACGAGGGTGCCGAGCGACACGAAGAAGGTCGCGTAGAGCACGATCAGCACGAGATGCGTGTCGTTGAGGCCGAGCGCGTTCACCGCCGGGAACAGCGGCAGGGTGATGACGATCGGCGGGATCAGGCGGATGAAGATCAGGAAGAAGGCGCTGGCGCTGAGCGCCCGCCCGCGGTGGCGCGAATAGGCGTAGCCGGCGAGCGTGCTCGCGAGCACCGCGAGCGCGGTCGCCCCGGCGGTGACGACCGCGCTGTTGAAGAGGCCGGTGAAGAAGTCGCCCCAGCGCGCCCACAGCGCCCCGTAGTTGACCAGGGTCGGCTCGAAGGCGAAGCGCGGCGGCACCGCGAAGATGTCCCGGTCGGCCTTGAACGACGACATCAGGATCATGGCGATCGGCACGAGCGACCACACCAGGATCGCCGCGATCGCGATCCCCTTCAGGAGGGCGAGGAGCGGCCTAGGCATCGGTCGCGAACATCGAGCGGTAGAGCCGGCGCAGGTACCACAGCGCCAGGACGAGGGAGGCGATCACGAGGAGCCAGCCGGTCGCGGCGGCGACGCCGAAGGCGTTGTACCGGAAGGCCTCGAGATAGAGGTAGACGGCGAGCACCTCGGTCGAGCGGGCCGGGCCGCCGCCGGTCATCAGCCACACCTCCGAGAACAGGCGGAAGGCGAAGATGTAGCGGAACAGCATGGCGATCAGGATCGCCGGCACGAGCAGCGGCAGGGTGATCTGCCGGAACTGCTGCCAGGCGGTGGCCCCGTCGACCCGGGCCGCCTCGTAGAGCTCGAGGGGCACCGCGAGCCGCGCCGCGTACAGGATCACGAAGGTGAAGGGCAGGTGCAGCCAGATCGACAGGAGCGAGATCATGGCGAGCCCGTGCGAGGGCCGCACCGCCCATTCGATCACCGGCAGGCCGAGCGCCGCGAGGGCCTGGCTCGCGAGCCCGACCTCCGGATCGAACAGGAAGCGCCACATCACCACCGCCGAGACCTCGCTCACCGCGTACGGCGCGAGCACGGCGGCGAGCAGAAGCGGGCGGGCCGGCACCCCGCTCGCGAACAGGAGCGCCATGCCGAGCCCGAGGGCGAGCTCGGCGTGGACCACCACGAGGACGATGATCACCGTGTTGACGAGGGCGCGCCAGAAATACGGGTCGGCGAGCACCCGGCGGTAGTTGTCGAGGCCGACAAAGACGGCGCCGCGGCCGAAGGTCGAGTCCTGGAAGCTCAGCCAAAAAACGTAGAGGGCCGGCAGGAAGATCACGAGGCCGACCATCAGCTGCACCGGGGCGATGAAGCCGTAGGCCGCGAGCGTGCCCCGACCGACCATCGTCAGGCGATCCGGTGGGCGGCGAGGACGTCCGCGTCGACGTCGATGCCGAGCCCCGGCCCGGTCGGCACCGGCAGGCGCCCGTCCTTCAGGAGCTTCCCTTCGCCGACGGTCGGCCGCCCGAGAGAATCCCGCAGCGGGTTCTCGTAGACCATGCACTCGAAGGTCTTGAAGGTCTCGGCGGCGGCGGCGAGCTGGAGGCTCGCGGCGACGCAGATCGCCCCCGACCAGCCCACATGCGGCGCGTACGACGTGTGGTGGGCTGCGGCGAGCTCGGCGATGCGCCAGGTCTCGGTGATGCCGCCGGAGCGGGCGACGTCGGGCTGGATCAGGCCGATCGAGCGGTCGGCCATGAGCTGGAGCGCCTCCGCGGCGACGAAATCGCTCTCGCCGGCGGCGAGGCGGATCGGCAGCGCCCGGGCGAGGCGGGCGTAGCCGGCCCGGTCGTGCGGCGCGATCGGCTCCTCGAAGAAGACGTAGCCGAGATCGGCGAGGACGCGCCCGACCGCCAGCGCGTCGTCGACGTCGTAGGCCCAGTTGGCGTCGACGTAGAGCGCCGCGTCCGGGGCGAGCCGGCGGATCAGCCGGGCGCGGGCGATCGCGTCGGAGACCGGGTTGCCGAGCTTGACCTTGATCTCGCGGAACCCGGCGGCGAGCGCCCGCCCCACCTCCGCCTCGGCGGTGGCGTCGTCGAGCCAGTTGATCGAGGAGGCGTAGGCCGCGACCTCGGTCCGGCCCATGCCGCCGAGGAGCTTGTGGATCGGCTGGCCGAGCGCCTTCCCGAAGAGGTCCCAGAGCGCGATGTCGATCGCGGCGATGGCCTCGACGATCTGCCCGCCCGGGCGCCCCGACAGGGCGGCGCGCATCCCGTTCCACAAACCGCGGCGGTCGCGGGCGTCGCGTCCGACCACCCGGGGCGCCAGCACCTCGTCGATCAGCGCCGCGTAGCCCCGGGCGCCACGGCGGGCGAGGCCCTCGCCCCATCCCACATGCCCGCCCGCATGGACCTCGACCACCACGATCTCGATCGCGGCATAGTCGCCCTGCGAGGTCCGTTGCGCCTGGCGCAGCACGGCCCGCAGGGGATGGGCGACGACGCGCTCGATGACGAGCGGGGCCGCACCGGTCCTGTCCGCCTCCGCCGCCATCCGCGCAACTCATCTGCTAAGTGGGTGACTTGCACAATGGCTAGGCTCGGCTAGTGTGCCTGTCAAGGAGGCCGCATGCTCGAGGAAGCCGAACACGACGTGCTCGCGGGGGTGGATCTCGCCCCGAGCCGACTCGGCGACGCGGTGACCGAGCGCTTCACCCGCGCCATCCTCGAAGGCCGGCTCAAGCCCGGCGACCCGCTGCCGTCGGAGGGTCGCATCGCCGCCGCCTTCGGCGTCAGCAAGCAGGTCGCCCGCGAGGCGATCCGCGAGCTCGCCGCCATGGGCGTGGTCCATATCCAGCAGGGCAAGGCGACGCGGGTGCGCCGGCCGAATGCCGACCCCCTCGGGCGCTTCTTCCGTTTCGCCGCCGGCGGCACCGCGGCCGGCCTCGCCGAGGCGGTCGAGCTGCGCCGCACCCTCGAGCCGCCGATCGCCCGCTTCGCCGCCCTGCGGCGCAGCCCGGAGGAGCTCGCGGGCCTCGAACGGCACTACGCCCGGCTCGAGGCCGCGCTCGCCGACGTGCCAACCTGGATCGAGGCCGATCTCGACTTCCACGAAGAGCTCGCGGTGATGTCGGGCAACCGCTTCCTGCGCCTGCAGATGCAGGGCCTGCGCCCGGTGATCCGGCAGGTGATGGAGCTGTTCAACTCGCGTCAGCCGCGCAGCCGGACCGACTGGCGGGCGACGCTGCGCCGGCACGAGCGCGTGGTGGCCGCCGTCGCCGCCGCCGACGGCGAGGCCGCGCATGCGGCCATGATCGGCCATTTCGAGGCGGCCGAGGCGGCGATCGCCGAACTCTTTCCCCGCGGGGAGGCGGAAGCCGGGACACCGGCCCAGAAACAGGGAGGAACCTCATGACCACGATCGATCGGCGCACCCTTCTCGGGGCGGGCGCGGCCCTCGCGGGCACGGCCTTGTCGCCCTTCGCGGCGTTGGCCCAGGCCCGCGGCGGGCCCCTCAACGTCTTCTCGCACCGGGTCCATCAGACCGTCGCGACGGGGGCGCAGGGCGGCGACATCACCAAGCCCTGGTCGGAGAAGTCCGGCCTGGCGGTCCAGTGGACCACCTTCGACACGGGCCCCCTGCAGGAGCGGCTCTTCCGCGAGGCCTCCCTCGGCGAGACCAGCGTCGACGTCGGCTTCCTCCTCAACACGCAGGCGGTGCCGCGCACGGCCGAGCTGTTCGAGCCCCTCGACGAGTACATGAAGAAGGATCCGATCGAGGATCCGGCCGATATCTTCCCCGGCCTGATGGAGGGCATGCGGGTCGGCGGCAAGCTCGTGGCGGTGCCGTTCCGGCACGCCTCCTCGGGCCTGCACTACAACGAGGAGCTTCTGGCCGAGAAGGGCTTCAAGGCGCCGCCCGCGACCATCGAGGAGCTCGCCGAGATGGCGAAGGCGCTCACCTTCCGGCGCGCCGACGGCACGCCGGTGGTCGGCCTCGTCATGCCGGGCGTCACCTATCCGAACGTGATCGACATCGCCCGGGCCTGGGACGGGGACTTCGTCACGCTGGACTACAAGTGCGCCGCCGACCAGCAGGGCATGATCCGGGCGATCCAGCTCCTGCGCGACCTGTTCCAGGCCGGCGCCTTCCCGCGCAACTTCGCGAGCCTCTCGACCGAGGACGTGAACGTGTGGATGCAGACCGGGCGCGCCGCCATGAGCCTGCAGAGCATGGGCCGCAACCGCATCTACAACGACCCGCAGCGCTCCAAATTCCCCGGCAAGATCAAGACCGGCGCGGTGCCGATCTCGAAGGAGCTCAAGGGCAAGTACGACGTGGCTCCGGCCAAGGTCGAGTTCTGGGGCATGGTCATCCCCCGCAACGCCCAGCGCAAGGACCTCGCCTGGAGCTTCATCAAGGCGATGGCCACCAAGGAGAGCACGCTCAAGGCGGCGCTCAACGGCAACGGCCCCGTGCGCAACTCGACCTACGAGGACGAGAAGTTCCGCGCCACCATCCCCTATGCGGACGAGGAGCGCCGGGTCCTGAAGGTGTCGCGGGTGCCGCTGCCGGCCTTCGACGAGGCGGTGCGGGCCGGCGACTTCTTCAAGGAGGAGGCCGAGGCCGCCGTCCTCGGCATGAAGTCGCCGGAGGAGGCGATGAAGTCCCTCTGCCGCCGGGTCGAGCCGCTCCTGCCGAGGAGCTGAGCCCCCTGCCCCGGGCCCGCCTCCGGGCGGGCCCCTCGGCGCGTCAGCGGATCATCTTCGGCAGCCAGAGGCTGATCTCCGGCACGAGGGTGATCAGCGCCAGCGTGGCGAAGAGCGGGATGTAGAACGGCAGCAGCGCGGTCAGGATCGCGCGCATCGACACGCGCGCGATGTCCGAGATCAGGAACAAGGCGAGGCCCATCGGCGGGGTGAGCAGGCCCAGCATCAGGTTGAAGATCGCCACGATGCCGAGATGGACCGGGTCGACCCCGGCCGCGTGCAGGGGCCCGGCGATGATCGGGATGACGAGCAGCGTCGCCGTCGTCGAATCGAGGAACATCCCGACGATCAGCAGGATCACGTTGACGATCAACAGGAGCACCAGCGGATCGCGGCTCCAGGCGAGGAGCTGGCGCGCGAACATCTGCGGCACCTGCTCGATGGCGAGGATCCAGCCGAAGATCGCCGCCGCCGCGACGATGATCAGGATGGCGCTGGTGCTCTTGATGGTCTCGAGCGCCGCGTAGAGCAGGTGGGCCCACGTCAGGGTCCGGTAGACGAAGGCGCTGATGAGGAGGACGTAGACCACCGTGATCGAGGCGGCCTCCGTCGGCGTGAAGTAGCCGAGCAGCATGCCGGCGACGAGGAGCACCGGCGTCATCAGGGCCGGGAAGGCCGGCAGGAAGTCGCGGGCGATCTCCCGCGGCGTCGACCAGCGCGCCGCGCGGGGGTAGTCGTGGCGCCGGGCGAGGATCGCCACGGTGATCATCAGGAGCGTCACGCAGATCAGCGCCGGCACGATGCCGGCGAGGAGGAGCTGGATGATCGAGACGTTGGTGACCGAGCCGTAGATGATGAGCGGGATGCTCGGCGGGAAGATCGGCCCGACGATCGCCGAGGCGCAGGTGACGGCGCCGGCGAAGGGGCGCGTGAAGCCCCGCGCCGCCATCGCCTTGACCTCGATCCGCCCGAGCCCGCCGACGTCGGCGAGGGCGGCGCCGCTCATGCCGGAGAAGATCAGGCTCGAGAAGATGTTGACCTGCGCGAGGCCCCCCGGCGCGCGCCCGACCAGCGTGTCGGCGAACTTGAAGATGCGCTCGGTGATGCCGGCCTGGTTCATGAAGTTGCCGACGAAGATGAAGATCGGCACCGCCACGAGCGGGAAGGAATCGAGCGCATAGGACATGCGCTGGCCGATCAGCTCGATCGGCACGTCGTTGAGGATCACGTAGGCGATCGCCGGGACCAGGATCGCGAGGACCACCGGCCAGCCGAGGAGGAAGGTGATGGCGAAGCCGGCGATGACGAGGAGGGTCATGCGGAGGCCCGTTCAGAGGACCGGCTCATCGGGCGGATGCTCCTCGGCGAAGGTGACGTAGAGCGGCCGGTCGCGCAGGGCCTTGTAGAGCTGGACGCCGCATTCGAGCGCCGCCAGCAGCAGCCCGAGGAAGGCCGCGGAGAAGAACACCCAATAGGGGATGCCGAGGGTCGGCGTGGCGTTGTCGAGGTTGCGCACCGTCGCCACCGCCACCGACCAGGCGGCGACGCCGAAGGCCAAAAGCCCGGTCGCCGCGATGACCACCTTGAGGACGTATTGGAGCCGCCGCGGCAGGGCGAGCAGCGCCTCCTCCATGCGGATGTTGGCGCCCGACGAGACCACGTAGGGGAAGGTCACGAACACCACGCAGATCAGCATGAACCGGGCGAGCTCTTCCGCCCCGACGAAGGGCGCCCGCAGGACCTGGCGCAGGAAGACCTGGAGCGTCGGCAGCGCGATCATCACGACGAGGAGGCCGATGCCGACCCAGCGCACGGCCTTGCGCAGGGGCTCGACGGTGCGGTCCGCCGCGGTGCGGTCGGGCGGCAGGAACGCCGCCTCCATCGAGTGCCGTGGGGGGTCGGTCATGGGGGGCGATTCGCGCGAAAGCCGGGCGCCGCGGCGCCCGGCTCGTCAGCGGCGGCCGATCACTTGATGGCGCCGATCCGGTCCATGTAGGCCTTCCAGGTCGGGAAGTCCTTGTTGACCTCGGCCGAGACGCGCTGGCGGAACTCGTCGATCTTGAGCCCGTCCTTCTCGGTGACGAAGGTCATGCCCTTCTTCTTGAGCTCGCCGATCAGCTCCTCCTCGGCCTTCTGGGCCATCTTGAGGGTCTCCTGGGCGAGGTCGTCGAGGGCCTTCAGGATGGCGCTGCGGTCCTGCTCCTGGATCGAGTTCCAGACCCGCTCGTTGATGAACACCGGCAGCACGTTCTGCATGTGGCCGGTGAGCATGACGTGGGTCTGCACCTCGTAGAGCTTGTTGGCGTTGATCATGGTGAGCGGGTTCTCCTGCCCGATCACCATGCCGGTCATCAAAGCCGTCGGCAGCTCGCTCACCTCGACCGGGGTCGGGATCGCGCCCATGCCGCGGATCATGGTGGTCCACAGCTGCAGCGGCACGCCGCGGAACGGCTTGCCCTGCAGGTCGGCCGGCGAATAGACCGCCTGCTTCGCCGTCATCTGGCGGGCGCCGCGGAACAGGCGGCCGACGATGCGCATCCCGTTCTGCGTGAGCTTTTGGTTGAACTCCTGCATCACGTCCGACTTCTGCGGATCGGTCGCGGCGAGCGCGTGCGCCCCGTCCCGGTAGACGAACGGCGCGCTGAACACGGCGATGTCCTGCGCCAGGCGCGCGAGCGAGGCGAACTCGTGGTGGGCCATCGAGATCGTGCCGCTGCGCACCCCGTCGATGGTCTCCTGCACGCCCCCGAGCTGCGAGTTCGGGAAGACCTGCACGGTGACCCGGCCGCCGGTGACCTCCGGGATCTTCTTGGCCGCCTGCTCGGCGTACCAGTACTGGATGTCGCCCTCGGCCCCCACATGGGCGTAGCGCAGGCGCACCTGCGCCTCGGCGGCGAGCGGCACGGCGGCGACGGCGAGCGCCAGCCCCGCGAACAGGATGTTGCGGCGTCTCATCGGTTTCCTCCTTGTGGGGTGGGGGCGAGGCCCTTGGATGCGGGGGCAAGCTTGCATAGCGTATACGAAATGGGAAGCGCCCCGGCGGGGCGGCGGGAGGAACGATGGTGGAGCCGAAGCTGCGGATCGTCGATCCGCACCAGCATTTCTGGGACCTCTCCCGCAAGGACTATCCCTGGCTCTGCGACGCGCCGATCCCCTTCCGCTACGGCGATTACGGCGCGATCCGGCGCAACTACCTGCCGCCGGACTACCGGCGCGACAGCGCCGCCTTCGAGGTGGTGAAGACCGTCCACGTCGAGGCCGAGTTCGATCCCCGGCGCCCCCTCGCCGAGACCGCCTGGCTCGAAACCGTGCAGGCGGAGCACGGCCTGCCGAGCGCCTGCGTGGCGCAGGCCTGGCTCGACCGGGACGACGTCGCCGAGGTCCTGGCCGGGCAGGCCGTTCACAAGATCGTGCGCGGCATCCGCCACAAGCCGAAGGCGGCGCCCTCCCCGGCCGAGGCCCGCCGCGGCGCGCCGGGATCGATGGACGACCCAAAGTGGCGGGCGGGCTACGCCCTCCTCGAGCGGCACGGCCTGTCCTTCGACCTGCAGACGCCCTGGTGGCACCTCGACGCCACCGCCGACCTCGCCCGCGACTTCCCGCGCACGCAGATCGTCATCAACCACACGGCGCTGCCGGCGGACCGCAGCCCGGAGGGCCTCGCCGGCTGGCGCGCCGCCCTCGAGCGGGTCGCGCCCTGCCCGAACGTGGCGATGAAGATCTCGGGCCTCGGCCGGCGCGGCCTGCCCTGGACCGTCGAGGCGAACGGGCCGGTGGTGCGCGACGCGATTTCCATCATGGGCGTCGAGCGCTGCATGTTCGCCTCGAACTATCCCGTCGACAGCCTCGCCGGCTCCTACTTCGACATTTTTTCGGGCTTCTCCCGCATCGTGGCGGAGTTTCCGCCGGAGGACCGGGCGAAGCTCTTCCACGACAACGCGATCCGCATCTACCGCCTCTGACAGGAGAGAACATGGCCACCATCGGCTTCGTCGGGCTCGGTCTCATGGGGACCGGGTTCACCAAGCGGCTTTCCGCGACCGGGCACCGGGTCGTCGGCTACGACATCGACCCCCAGAAAGTCGAGGCCGCCCGCGCCTGGGGCGTGGTTCCCGCGGGATCGCCCGGCGAGGCGGCGCGGGACGCGGAGATCGTCGCCATCTGCGTCACCACCTCGCAAGCGGTCGAGGCCGTGGTGCTGGGCGAGGGCGGGCTCGTCGCGGGTTCGCTTTCCGGCAAGACGGTGGTCGACTTCTCGACCACCACCATGGAGGTGACCCACCGTGTCGCGAAGGCGGTCGCCGACGCCGGCGGCGCCTTCGTCGACGCGCCCGTCTCCGGCGGCCCCGGCGCGGCGGAGGCGGGCACCCTCGCCATCATGGCGGGCGGCGACGAGGGCGTCATCGAGCGCGCCCGGCCGGTGCTCGAAACCCTCGGCCAGACGACCCACATGGGCCCGACCGGCGCCGGCCAGGCGACCAAGCTCGTCAACCAGGCGCTCTGCCTCACCAACTACTGCGTCGTCGCCGAGGGGCTGCGCCTCGCCGAGGCCTATGGGGTCGACGCGCGAAAAATCCCGGCGGCGCTGGCCCCCGGCCTCGCCAACTCGGCCGTGCTCCAAGTCATCTTCCCGCGGATGGTAGAGGGCGACTTCGCGCCGCGCGGCTATGCCCGCCAGATCCTCAAGGACCTCGAGATGCTGCACGAGGCGACCCGGGCGCAGCACCTGTCGATGCCCATGGCGAGCCTCGCCACCACCCTCTTCCGGATGCTCGTCGCCCAGGGCAAGAGCGAACTCGACGGCGCCGCGGTGGTCACCCTCTTGCCCGAACCGGGGGAGCACTGATCACCAGCCCGCCGCCCACAGCAGGAGCGACACGGTCGCGGCGGCGATCACGGTGGAGAGCGCCAGCGAGCCCGCGACCGAGTTGACGACCCGGTCGTAGCGCACCGCGAACAGGTAGGCGTTGGCGCCGACCGGCATGGCGGCGAAGATCACCGCCACCGCGGCCCAGACCGGCGGCAGCCCGGCGAAGGAGGTGGTCGCGAAGGCGAGGAGCGGGAACAGCAGGAGCTTGAACAGGCAGATCACGGCCAGCGTCGGCGCCTCGCCGCGGATCTCGAACTGCGACAGGGTCAGGCCGAGGGCGACGAGGGCGGTCGGGATCGCCGCCTGGCCGAGCAGCGCGAGGAAGCGGTCGAGGGTCTCGGGGATGCCGATTCCAGTGAGCCGCCACAGCACCCCGAGCACGATCGACATGATGATCGGGTTGCGCAGGAGGTCGAGCGCGATGCCGCGCAGGACCTTCAGGCCGATCCCGCTGCGCCGGGTGGTCCATTCCGCGTGGAGCGTCGCGATCACCCACAGCATCGGCGTCTCGACCGCGACGATGATGGCGGCCGGCGTCGCCGCGCCCTCGCCGAAGGCGATGAGGCAGAGCGGAATGCCGAGCATCACCGTGTTGCCGAAGCACGAGCCCATGGCGACGGCGGCGTCGTCCCCGGGCGGGCGCTTCAGGAGCCAGCGGGCGGCGAGCGTCGCCGCGATCCACACGAGCGCGCTCGCGCCGAAATAGGCGGCGAGCAGCGGCAGCGGCGAGGACGGCAGCGCCGTGAAGCCGACGGAGGCCCGGAACAGGAGCGCCGGCATCGCCACCTTGAAGCCGAACTCGGCCAAAATCTTGCCGGCGCCCGGCGCGAGGTAGGGCGTGCGCCCGATCGCGAAGCCGAGGGCGATGAGCCCGAACAGGGGCGCGATCAGGGCGAGGACGGCGAGCATCCCTTCGCCTATGTTCCATGCGCAAGGCGAGTTCAAGCAACGGGAGCGGACCCTGATCACGGCCCTCGTCCATGCCCGGCACGGACCGGAGGCGCTCGCGGCGACGCTCGCCGCCCTCGTGCCGGGCGTCGCCGAGGGGCTCGTGGGCGACGCGGTCGTGCTCGCCGCGGAGCCGGGCTACGCCGCCCCGATCGCCGAGGCCGCCGGCGCGGACTTCGTGCCGCTCGGTCCCGCCGACGATCCCTGGCGCGCGGGCGCGGCCCGCGCCCGCCGTCCCTGGGTCCTGTGCCTCGA
>DATLFZ010000358.1:0-2825 GCA_035540795.1 Beijerinckiaceae bacterium
GTCGGCGAGCCCGCGCTTGACCGCCTCCCGGTCGAGATCGACAACCATCGTCACGCTCTCCCCCCGCTCCGGAGCATCATGCTCTCCCCTCCGTCATTCCGGGGCGCCCCGACGGGGCGAGCCCGGAACCCATGGACACGACCGGTGCAGGAGAGGACGCGGCGGCTCGGTTTAGGTTCATCCTCCACCCCCGGTGTTCATGGGTTCCGGGCTCTTCGCTGCGCGAAGCCCCGGAAGGACAACGGGGGTGCTTCCGATCGAGGAGCGCGCGACGTCGAGCGCCTCATCAGGGCCGCTCCGCGCCCGAGGGGAGGCGGTCGCGCAGGCGCAGGAGCGCGATGCGCTCGATCTCGGAAAGGGCCGTCTCGAGCTCCTGCTCGGGGTCGTTGTGGAGGCGCTCCTCGAAGGCGGCGAGGATCTC
This sequence comes from Beijerinckiaceae bacterium, assembly GCA_035540795.1. Lineage (GTDB taxonomy): Bacteria > Pseudomonadota > Alphaproteobacteria > Rhizobiales > Beijerinckiaceae > JAJKJG01. The sequence continues at coordinate 422 of DATLFZ010000358.1, forward strand.
GCGCTTGCCGCGGCCCTTGACGGCCATGACGAAGGGGAAGCCAAAACGCTCCCGGTAGGCGTCGTTGAGCTCGAGGAAGCGCTCGCGCTCGTCGGGCGTCAGCGCCGTGAGCCCGGCGCTCGCCTGCTCCTTCTGCGAGTCGGGCGCCATGTCGGCCACCTTCAGGCGGCCGGCGAGGTCCGGATGCGCCTCGACGAGGGCCCGCTTGCGCTCCGGCGGGGCGGCGCGCAGAGCGTCGACCAGGGCGGCGTGGAGCCCCTCGGCGGTGTCGTGGCCCGCCGCCAGCCCCTGGGCGTGCACCGCCTCGGCGAGCCAGGGGGAATGCTCGAACACGTCGCCGAACAGCTCGACGAAGAGCGCCCGACCCATGCGGCTCGGCGCGAGCCCCGCCGGCGGATGCGTGCGGATCCAGTGCCGGGCGATGTCGACCCGGCGCGCCACCCAGACCTTGTCGTGCGCGAGGACGTGGTCGAGGAAGCGGGCGAGCGCCAGCGCCCGGCCGGGCCGGCCGACGAGCCGGCAATGCAGGCCGACGGACATCATGCGCGGCGCCGTCTCGCCCTCGGCATAGAGGAGGTCGAAGGAATCGCGCAGATAGGCGAAGAACTGGTCGCCGGAATTGAACCCCTGCGGGGTGGCGAAGCGCATGTCGTTGGCGTCGAGGGTGTAGGGCACGATCAGCTGCGGCCCGCTCGCGCCCTCGACCCAGTAGGGCAGCTCGTCGGCGTAGGAATCGGCGCTGTAGAGGAACCCGCCGTCCTCCATGACGAGGCGCAGCGTGTGCTCGGACGTCCGGCCCGTGTACCAGCCGAGGGGGCGCTCGCCGGTGACCTCGGTGTGGATGCGGACCGCCTCGGCGAGGTGGGCGCGCTCCTCCTCGGACGAAAAATCCTTGTAGTCGATCCACTTGAGGCCGTGGCTGGCGATCTCCCAGCCCACCTCCTTCATGGCCGCGACCGCCTGCGGGTTGCGCTGCAGGGCGGTCGCCACCCCATAGACCGTCACCGGCAGGTCGCGCTCGACGAACATCCGCCACAGGCGCCAGAAGCCGACCCGGGAGCCGTATTCGTAGATCGATTCCATGTTCATGTGGCGCTGCCCGGGCCAGGGCTGGGCGCCCACGATCTCGGACAAGAAGGCCTCGGAGGCCGGGTCCCCGTGCAGGATGCTGTTCTCGCCGCCCTCCTCGTAGTTGATCACGAACTGGACGCAGACGCGGGCGTCGCCGGGCCAGCGCGGATCGGGCGGGTTGCGGCCGTAGCCGACGAGGTCGCGCGGGTACTCCATTCAGCTGCCCCGGTAGGTGGAATAGCTCCACGGCGTGACGAGGAGCGGCACGTGGTAGTGGCCGGCCTCCTCGGCGAGCCCGAACCGCACCGGCACCTCGTCGAGGAAGGCGGGCTCCGGCAGGGCGACGCCCTTGTCGCGAAAGTAGGCGCCGACGTGGAAGACGAGCTCGTAGCGGCCGGGCCGGAAGGCTTCGCCCGCCATCAGCGGTGCGTCGGTGCGCCCGTCCGCGTTCGTGACCGCCTGCGCGACGGGCTCGCGGGTCCCGCCGTCGAGCCGGACCAGCACGACGCGCACCCCCGCCGCCGGGCGGCCGTGAAAGGTGTCGAGGACATGCGTGGACAGGCGGCCCATGGCGATCTCCCGGCCCGGACTGTCGAAGCGCGCGCCGCCGAGGTCAAGGGTCGCCGCGGAGGCTCCTCAGCGACCGGCCTTCTTCCGCCGCTGCGCGGAGCCGTCGCGCTGCGCGCCGGCCCGCCGCAGGGTCGGCGCCTCCTCCCTCCCGGTCCGCACCTGTCGGGGAACGTGCATGGGGCCCGGCTCGGGGATCGGGCGTCCGAGGCGGAGCATCTCGTCGCGCCACTCCCGGACGGCGAGACGCACGTTCGCGAGCGCCTCCTCCGGGGTGTCGCCGTCGGACATGCAGCCCGGGAGATCCGGCACCGAGGCGAGGTAACCGCCGCCATCCTCATCGCTCAGGGCGCAGATCACGACGGGGTAGAAGAGGTCAGCCATCACTTCGGCCTTGCATGGTCTCCACGACGGCACGCGCGAGATCGACGAACTGCCTGATGTAGACCGGCTTGATCGGCCGTCGGGCCGGGATCGTCAGGATCGCGTCGCCCTTCGGGCTCGACACCTTGTAATGTGAGCCATGACTCGGCGGAGTGCAAACGAGACCGAGGCGCCTGCAAACCCCTTCGATGTCGGCGATGGTCCAATCGGCTCGAGGATTCCTGCGCATCTCGTCCAGAGTGCGCAGGGCCTTCCGGTCGGCTGGGATGCCGCCGTTCCGTGCCTCTCGCCGGTCGCGGTCCGGCACGAACGGGTCCGTCGCGGTCGGGTCGAACCGGAAGCGCGCGGCGAGGCCGACCGGCCTCGCCGCGCGCTTCCGGTT
>DATLFZ010000359.1:0-12321 GCA_035540795.1 Beijerinckiaceae bacterium
GGCTCGTCAACGTCGTCCTCGGCGACGGTCCGACGACTGGCGCCGCGCTCACCGGCCATCCGGACGTGGCCAAGGTGAGCTTCACCGGCTCGACCGCGGCCGGCGCGGCGATCATGGCGAACGTCGCCCGGACCGGCATCAAGCCGGTGACCCTCGAGCTCGGCGGAAAGAGCCCGCAGCTCGTTTTCGCCGACGCGGATCTCGACCTCGCGGCCGCGGTCGAACCGGTGAAGCTCACCTTGGCCACGTCCGGATGGCCGGTGAGCGCGGCGCCGGTCGTCGGACCGTCGCCGAGGACGACGTTGACGAGCCCGGCCGGGATCCCGGCCTCGAGCGCGAGCTCGGCCATGTAGATCGCCGAGAACGGCGTCATCTCCGAGGGCTTGAGCACCACGGCGTTGCCGGCGGCGAGGGCCGGCCCGAGTTTCCAGCCCGCCAGGGACAGGGGGACGTTCCAGGCCGTGATGGCGCCGACGACGCCGTAGGGCTCGGTGAGCGTCATGCCGAAACTGCCCGCGCTCGTCGGGACGACGTCGCTCCCCTCCTTGTCGGCGAACTCGGCGAAGAAGCGGATCTGCTCGGCCGTGACCGGGATGTCGCCGCCGATCAGCTGGGCGATCGGCCGGGTCGAGCAGACCGCTTCGAGGCGCCCGAGGGTGACGGCGTTCCGCTCCATCAGGTCCGCCCAGCGATGCAGCGCCACGAGGCGCTCGCGCGGCCTCGCCTGCGCCCAGCCGCTCGCCTTCAGCGCGCGCTTCGCCGTCTGCACGGCGCGGTCGACCAGGGCCGCGTCGGCGACGGGACAGGCGCCGTAGCGCCTGCCGTCGGAAGGCCGGCGCAGGTCGATCACGCCGGCGCCGCGCACCCGCTCGCCGCCGACGACGTGGTGGAACGGAAGGTCGAGGGTGTCGGGGTCGAAGCTCGAGGTCATCTGGGCGTCCCGATCGTCCGCTTCGAACGGTAGGGCGACCGGGACCGCATTTTCCGCCGATCACCCGGCTCCGGGCCGCGTCGACCGCCGTCCGAGCCGATCCGGAGAGCGCAAGATTCGGCCGGTCGCCCCGCCCCGGGCCTCCGTCAGTCGTAGACGCAGACGTAGATCTTCCGCACCGTCTCGAGGGTGCGCCAGACGCCGACGAAGCCGGGCTTCATCACGAAGCTGTCGCCGGCGCGGTAGGTTTTGGTCTCCCCGCCCTTCTCCTCGATCTCGATGACGCCCGAGAGGATGTGGCAGAACTCGTAGGTCGTGCCCTTGATCGAATGCGTCTCGCCGGGCGTCGCCTCCCAGATGCCGGTCAGCACCTTCTCCCGTTTCGAGGCGTCCTGCGCCCAGGTCTTGAAGGAGGGGCTGCCCGAGATGAGCCGCTCCGGGTCCGGCACCGCCTCCTTCGGCGCGAAGCGGGGGGCGGTGTCGATGGTGACGAGGAGCGACATGGGAACCTTCCTTGTTAGTAGCCGCGGGTCCGGTCGACGAGACCGACCAGGGTCTCCCCGGCCCGGTGCCGTCGGATGTTGTCGACGACCGCCTGCGCGGCCGTGCGCGGTTGCGTCACCGAGGCGACGTGGGGCGTGATCGCCACCTTCGGATGCGCCCAGAGGGGATGGTCGGCGGGCAGCGGCTCGGGATCGGTCACGTCGAGCATCGCCGCGGACAGGCGGCCGCGGTCGAGCGCCTCGATCAGGGCGGCCTGGTCGAGCTGCGGCCCCCGCCCGACATGGAGCAGCTTCGCGCCGTCCGGCAGGCTCCCGAACAGATCCGCGTCGAGGATGCCGCGGGTCTCGTCCGTGAGGGGCAGGAGGCAGACGAGGATGTCCGTCCGCCCCAGGAACCCGGCGAGCTGGTCCGGGCCATGGAAGCACGCGACGCCCTCGATCTCCTTGCGGCTGCGGCTCCACCCGGACAGGGGGAACCCGAACGGCCGCAGGCGCTCGATCGCCGCCTGCGCCAGCATGCCGAGGCCGAGAAATCCCACCCGGCGCTCGTGGGCCTGCGGCGCGGCCACCGCGCGCCAGCGCGCCTCCCGCTGCTGCGCCCGGTAGGCGAGCATCTCCCGGTGGAGCGAAAGCACGCCTAGGACGACGTATTCCTGCATCATGCGGATGATGCCGTCCTCGACCATGCGCACGATCTTGACGCGGTCGGGCACGAGATCCCGCTCGAACTGGTCGACGCCGGCGCCGATCGAGAACAGCACCTCGAGATTGCGATAGCGCCCGACGTCCTGCGGCGCGGTCCAGGTGATGAGGTAGCGCACCGCGTCCGCGTCGACGCCCTCGCCGTGCAGGAACGGAAGCTCCGGCAATTCGCGCGCGAAGACCTCGCGGAAGATCGCCGCGCGCGCGGCATCCGAGTTGAACAGGAATCCCATGCTCGTCGCCTCGGCCGCTCCTTCTTGCGCAACGGGCCCGTCGCCGCCAGCTTAGGCGCGAAGAGGAGCCGTCCGTGCCGAAGAGCGCCGCGGTTCGGCCGATGATTCCGAAAACCGGCCCCGGGCGAGCGATCGCTGCTGCGCCGTCCGTGCGAGGCTTCGCGACGAGACCTGCGGCGCCGCCGCCGATTCGGCGGGACGACCGATCCGAACCCCGGCGCGTTCGTGAAGGAGCGAGAAGGCGAAGATGCAGAAGCTGGTGCGCCTGAAGTCGTTCGAGCTCGTCGCGCAGGACATCGCCGACGTCGACGTGAACCTGCTCCACGCGCTGTCGATCTCGGTCGGCTGGCCGCACCGCGCCAAGGACTGGGACCTGCTGCGGCGGGCGGGCCGCGGCATCATCGCCGTCGACGGGATCGGGCGTGTCTTCGGGAGCGCCATGTGGTTCCCTCACGGGGAGGATTTCGCCACGATCGGCCTCGTGATCACGTCGCCCCGCACGCAGGCGCAGGGAACCGGCCGCTGGCTCATGGACCAGGTGCTCGAGCGCTGCGGCGACCGCAACCTCGCCCTCAATGCCACCCACGCCGCCTACAGGCTCTACGTGTCCCTCGGCTTCACGCGGGAAGCGACCGTCTACCAGTGCCAGGGAGAGGTGCCGCGGACGCCTCCCGAAACGCCTCCCCTCCAGGGCGAACTGCGGGAGCTGTCGAAGGACGGGTTGGCGGCGATCGCGGCGCTCGACGCGCGCGCCTTCGGCGCCGACCGGGGAAAGCTGCTCGCGCTCCTGTCCGAGAGTTCGTCCACCACCGTCCTGAGCCGCGGCGACGCCATCGTCGGCTACGCCATGTGCCGCGAGTTCGGCCGCGGCCATGTCGTCGGACCCGTGGTCGCCCGCGACGACCGGGACGCGATCCACCTCGTCGCCGCGCATCTGAAGGGGCTCGCCGGACGGTTCGTCCGGGTCGACACCCGCGAGAAGGACGGGGCCTTCGCCGAGTTCCTCCAGAACAACCGCCTCGGCCTCAACGACACCGTGACGACCATGTCCAAGGGACGCCGCTTCCTGAACCGGCGGCCCGACGAACCGTGGGTCTACGCCCTGGCGGGCCACGCCCTGAGCTGAAGCGCGCGCGGGGGCGCACCGGGTCGGGTGCGCCGGTTCTGCCCCTCCCCGTCATGCCCGGGCTCGTCCCGGGCATCCACGAGCCCCGGCGGGGGTGTTCGCGTGGGTGGCCGAGCCCGGCCATGACGGGGAGGGTGCGCGGTCAGAAGCGGACGGCCCGGGCGCGCTTCACCTGGGGGATGTCCTCGATCCGGCGCAGGAGGTCGGGGGTGACGGGTTCGTCGACCGCCACGAGGCAGATGGCGTCGCCGCCGGGGCGGTCGCGGCCGAGGCTGAAGGTGGCGATGTTGACCCCGGTCTCGCCGAGGAGCGAGCCGAACCGGCCGATGAAGCCCGGCTTGTCCGCGTTGCGCACGTAGATCATGTGCGGCGCGAACTCGGATTCCACCGCGATGTCGCGGATCTCGGTGATCCGCGGCTTGCCGTCCTGGAAAACGGTGCCGCCGGCGTGGCGGGGCATGTCCTCCGCCTCGACCACGATGCGCACGAAGCTCTCGTAGTCGCGGGCGGCGTTCTCGCGCTTGACCTCCTCGACGACGATGCCGCGGTCGCGGGCGACGACCGGGGCCGAGACCATGTTGATGTCCTGCAGGAACGGCCTCAGCGCGCCGGTCACCGCCGCGGAGGTGAGGGCGCGGGTGTTCATGTTCGCCACGGCGCCCTGGTACTCGACCCGGATGCCCTTCACCGGCGCCTCGGTGAGCTGGCCGAGGAACGAGGCGAGCCGCTCGGCCAGCGCCACGAAGGGGCGCAGCTTCGGCGCCTCCTCGGCCGTGATCGAGGGGAAATTGACCGCGTTCTGGATCGCGCCCTGGAGCAGGTAGTCGGACATCTGCTCGGCGATCTGCAGCGCCACGTTCTCCTGCGCCTCGGTTGTCGAGGCACCGAGATGCGGCGTGCAGATCACGTTCGGATGGCCGAAGAGCGGGTTCTCCGTCGCGGGCTCCGTCGAGAACACGTCGAAGGCGGCCCCGGCCACGTGGCCGGATTCGAGCGCCGCCCGCAGGGCCGCCTCGTCGACGAGCCCGCCGCGGGCGCAGTTGACGATGCGCACCCCGGGCTTCGTCCTGGCGAGCGCCTCGGCCGACAGGATGTTGCGGGTGCGCTCGGTGAGCGGCGTGTGCAGGGTGATCACACGTCGGCCCGGCGCAGGAGCTCGTCCAGTTCGACCTTCTCGACGCCGATCTCGAGGGCCCGCTCGGGCGACAGGTAGGGGTCGAAGGCGACGACCTTCATGTGCAGGCCGAGCGCCCGGTTGGCGACGATCGAGCCGATGTTGCCGCAGCCGATCACGCCGAGCGTCTTGGCGGTGAGCTCCACCCCCATGAACCGGTTCTTTTCCCACTTGCCGGCCTGGGTGGAGGCGTCGGCCTGCGGGATCTGGCGGGCGAGGGCGAACATGAGCGCGATGGCGTGCTCGGCGGTGGTGATCGAGTTGCCGAAGGGCGTGTTCATCACGATCACGCCCTTGGCGGTCGCCGCCGGGATGTCGACGTTGTCGACCCCGATGCCCGCCCGGCCGACCACCTTCAGCCGCGCCGCGCTGGCGAGGATTTTCGGGGTGACCTTGGTGGCCGAGCGGATGGCGAGGCCGTCATAGGCGCCGATCGCCTCGGCGAGGCGGTCCTTGTCCTTGCCGAGGTCGGGCTGGAAGTCGACGCTGACGCCGCGATCTTTGAAGATCTGCACGGCGGCGGGGGAGAGGGCGTCGGAGATGAGGACGCGGGGAGCGGGCATGGGCGTGTCCTTTGCTGGCGCCGTCATCCCGGGACGGCGCGGAGCGCCGGACCCGGGACCCATGAACACTCACGTTCACGGTGTAGCGGCATCGTTGCGGGGCGGCCTCGAGGGCCTGTGTTCTTGGGTTCCGGGCTCGCGCCTGCGGCGCGCCCCGGAATGACGGAGTGGGGCGCGCCCCGGGATGACGAGATGGGGCGGGCGCGCGCCGGAACGACGGCTACGCCGCCTTCGCGAGCTTCGCCTTCTCCTGGGCGAAGGCCCAGTCGAGCCAGGGGGTGAGCGCTTCGAGGTCGGCGCGCTCGATGGTGGCGCCGCACCAGATGCGCAGCCCCGGCGGGGCGTCCCGGTAGGCGCCGATGTCGTACGCGACGCCCTCCTGGTCGAGGCTCGCGGCGATGCCCTTGGCGACCGCCGCCACCGCGTCGGGCCCCTTCCCGACCACGTCGGGATCGGCGATCACCAGGCAGACGCTGGTGTTGGAGGCCGTGGCCGGGTCCTGCGGCAGGGGCGCGACCCACGAGGTCCGCGCAGCCCAATCGTAGATCACCGCGGCGTTCGCGTCGGCCCGCTGCATCAGCGCCGGCAGGCCGCCGAGCCCCTGCGCCCATTCGAGGGCGTCGATGTAGTCTTCGACGCACAGCATCGACGGGGTGTTGATGGTCTCGCCCTCGAAGATGCCCTCGATCAGCTTGCCGCCCTTGGTCATGCGGAAGATCTTGGGCAGCGGCCAGGGCGGGGTGTAGCTCTCGAGCCGGGCGACCGCCCGGGGCGACAGGATCAGCATGCCGTGGGCGGCCTCGCCCCCCAAGACCTTCTGCCAGGAGAAGGTGACGACGTCGAGCTTGCGCCAGTCGAGGTCCTGCGCGAAGGCGGCGGAGGTGGCGTCGCAGATCACGACCCCGTCGCGCTCGGCCGGGATCCAGTCCGCGTTCGGAACCCGCACGCCGCTCGTCGTGCCGTTCCAGGTGAAGACCACGTCCCGGTTCGCCGCGTCCACCTGGCCGAGGTCGGGCAGCGCGCCGTACGGCGCCTTGATCACCCGGGCATCGGCGAGCTTCAGCTGCTTCACGACGTCGGTGACCCAGCCTTCGCCGAAGGATTCCCAGGCGAGGAGGTCGACGCCGCGGGCGCCGAGCATCGACCACAGGGCCATCTCCACGGCCCCGGTGTCGGAAGCCGGGACGATGCCGATGCGGTACTCGGGGGGGACCTGCAGGACCTCGCGGGTGAGCGCGATCGCCCGCTTCAGCCGCGCCTTGCCGAGCTTGGCGCGGTGCGAGCGTCCGAGGCTGTAGGTGCCGAGGTCTTGGGGGGTCCAGCCGGGGCGCTTGGCGCAGGGGCCGGACGAGAAGTAGGGCGCGCGGGGGCGCGCGGCGGGCTTTCCGGTCATGATCCATCCTTCCAGATGGGCGCCCCTCGGTGGGGAGGGGTGTCCCGCCGCCGCGTATGACGGAAGGTGGGCGTGCGGTCAAGCCTGCTGCGCAGTTACCAAACCGTAATCGGATTCGTGAACGCCCCTCGCATTCTCCCGCTTCATCTGGCCTACTATATGCACTATTAGACACCGACTTTTCGGGAAGTGGGACGGGCATGCGCTGGTACGGGCAGCTTGCCGTGATCGCCGTGCTCGGCGGGGCGGGCTACGGGCTTTGGCACGCCCATCGGGAGGGCCAGCTGGTCAAGCTCCCGGTGGTCGGCGACTACGTGGCGAAGTACGTGCCCGGCAAGACGGCGGCGCCCGCCCAGGGGCCCGGCCCGGGCCGGGGCGGCGGCGGTCCGCCGCCCGTGGTCGACGTCGACACGGTCCGCACCGGGCGCATCGTCGAGACCAAGGACGCGGTCGGCACGGTGCGGGCGCTCGAGTCGATCATGGTGACCGCGAAGGTGTCGGGGGTCATCGACGAAATCGGGTTCCAGGAAGGCGAACTCGTCAAGGAGGGCACGGTCCTCGTGCGCTTCGACGCCGCCGAGCGGCGTGCCGACATCGAGGCCGCCGTCGCCGAGATCCGCCGGGCCGAGGCCCAGCGCAACGAGATCCGCACCCGGCTCGAGCGGGCCCAGGCCCTCCGGAAATCGGGAGCCGGAACCGAGGCCCAGGTCGAGGACCTGACCGCCCAGGTGCGCACCCTCGACAGCGCCATCGCCTCCGCCGAGGCGCGCCGCAAGGCCGCCGAAGCACGGGCCGAGGACCTCGCCATCCGCGCGCCCTTCGCCGGGCGGATCGGCACCCGCGCCGTCTCCCTCGGCGCCTACGTCTCGCCGGGCACCCGCATCACCAGCCTCGACGACCTGTCCAAGGTCCGGCTCGACTTCGCGGTGCCCGAAAATCTGCTCGGCAAGCTCGAGCGGGGGCAGGTCGTGCGCGCCCGCGCCGCCGCCTTCGGCGACCGGGTCTTCGAGGGCGCGGTCTCGATCATCGACACCCGGGTCGACCCGGTCACCCGGGCGGTGCGGCTGACCGCCGAGTTCGACAACCCGGACGAGGCGCTGCGGCCGGGCATGTTCCTGTCCGTCACCCTCGACGTCACCACCAAGGACGACGCCACGGTGGTGCCCGAGGAGGCGATCGTCAGCGAGGGCCTGCGCCACCTCGTCTTCGTCGTGAAGGACAACATCATCGAGCGCCGGGTCATCCGCATCGGCCATCGCCAGGAGGGCAAGGCCGAGGTGGTCGAGGGGCTCAAGCCCGGCGAGGTCATCGTCGTGCGCGGCGTCCAGCGGGTGCGCCCGGGCGCGCCGGTGCGGCCGAACCCGATCGGCGCCTCCGCGCCCACCTCCGCGGCGCCCGCCCCTGGCAGCGGGACGGCCCCGCGGGCGCAGCCCGTCCCGGCGCCGCTCGGCGGCGCCGTCGCCGCCGAACGGCGCGGCTGAGGGCGCGCGGGTCCGAGCCATGCAGGTCTCCGACATCTTCATCCGCCGCCCGGTGATGGCGGTCGTGCTCAGCCTGCTCCTGATCGTCGGCGGGCTCGCCTGCCTGCGCGAGATGCCGGTGCGCGAGTACCCGGCGGTCGACAACCCGGTCGTCTCGGTCACCACCGTGTATCGCGGCGCCTCGAACGAGGTCGTCGAGAGCCGCATCACCGAGGTGGTCGAGGGCGCGGTCGCCGGCCTCGAAGGCATCCGCCAGATCAACTCGCAGAGCCAGAACGAGCGCTCCTCGGTCTCGATCGAGTTCAACCTGAACCGCAGCCCCGAGGCCGCCGCGGCGGACGTGCGCGACGCGGTCTCGCGCATCACCGGCCGCCTGCCGGACGGGGTCACGCCCCCGGTGGTGCGCAAGGTCGACGCCAATGCGGGGGCGATCCTGTGGATCGCCGTCACCTCGAGCAGCCTCGACGCGCTTGAGCTGACCGACTTCCTGAAGCGGGTCTACGTCGACCGGCTCTCGACCGTGCCGGGCGTCGCCAACGTCTATATCGGCGGCCAGCGCCGCTACGCGATGCGCATCTGGCTCGACCGGGCGGCCCTCGCCGCCCGCGGCCTCACCGTCCAGGACGTGGAGCAGTCGATCAAGCGGCAGAACGTGGAGCTGCCGGGCGGGCGCATCGAGTCGACCCAGCGCGAGTTCACGGTCAAGACCGACTCGCGCCTGTCCACGCCGGAGGAGTTCGAGCGCATCATCGTCTCGAACCGGAACGGCTACATGGTCCGCCTCGCCGAGGTGGCCCGGGTCGAGGTCGGGCCCGAGGACGCCCGCTTCGAGTTCTACCAGGGCGGCCGCACCGCCATCGGCCTCGGCATCGTGCGCCAGTCGACCGCGAACACGCTCGAGGTCGCCGACGGCGTCCGCGCCGAGCTCGAGAAGCTCAACGAATCCCTCCCGCCCGGGACGACGACGGAGATCTCGTACGACGAGAGCGCCTTCATCCGCGCCTCGATCAACGGGGTGCTGAAGGTCCTGCTCGAGGCGATCTGCCTCGTCGTCCTCGTCATCCTCCTGTTCCTGCGCGACTGGCGCTCGACCATCGTCGCCCTCGTCGCGATCCCGGTCTCGGTGATCGCCTCCTACATGGTGGTCGCCTTCTTCGGCGGGTCGATCAACGTCCTCACCCTGCTCGCGGTGGTGCTCGCCATCGGCATCGTGGTCGACGACGCGATCGTCGAGATCGAGAACGTGCACAGGCGCATCGAGGGGGGCCAGCCGCCGCTCCTCGCCTCGTTCGACGGGGCGCGCGAGATCGGCTTCGCGGTCATCGCCACCACCATGACGCTGATGGCGGTGTTCATCCCGCTCGCCTTCATGACCGGCAACACCGGGCGCCTGTTTCGGGAATTCGCCATTCAGCTCGCCGCGGCGATCTTCTTCTCCGGCGTCGTCGCCCGCACGCTCACCCCGATGATGTGCTCCAAGCTGATGGTGCCGGCGCACGGCCGCATCCATCGCTGGACCGAGCCCTTCTTCGAGGGCATGACCAACGGCTACCGCTGGATCCTGTCGCGGGCGCTCAAGATCCCCCTCGTCATCCTGGCGGCGGGCGCCCTCGTCTCCTTCGGGGCCGTCAATCTGTTCATGGCCCTGCCGAAGGAGTTCGCCCCCACCGAGGACCGCGGCTTCATCATCATCCCGATCAGCGCCCCCGAGGGCGCGAGCCTCGACTACACCCGGGAGCGGGTGCGGGAGGTCGAGCGGGCGCTGAAGCCCCTCGAGGACCGCGGCATCGTCAGCGCCATCCTGAGCCAGGTCGCGCCGGGCTTCCAGCGCCCGTCCCCGGTCAACGCCGGCCTCGTCATCATCCGCCTGGTCCATTGGGACCAGCGCACCGTGAAGCAGGACCAGGTCGTCCAGGAGCTGCAGCGCTCGATCTCCGGCTTCCCCGGCGCCCGCGCCTTCCCGACCAATCCGCCGTCCCTCGGCCAGCGCGGCTTCGGCAACCAGCAGATCCAGTTCGTCCTCGGCGGCCCCGACTACGACACCCTGCGCCAGTGGCGCGACACGGTCATGCAGCGGGCCCAGGCGACCGGGCAGTTCCAGAACCTCGATTCCGACTACAAGGAATCCCAGCCCGACATCCGCGTGCAGATCGACCGCGCCCGCGCCGCCGACCTCGGCGTGTCGGTCGAGGACATCGGCCGCACCCTCGAACTGATGTTCGGGGAACGCGAGGTTTCGACCTTCGTCAGCCGCGGCGACGAGTACCCGGTGATCATGCGCGCCCGCTCGCAGGACCGGGCGACGCCGTCGGACCTCACCAACACCTTCGTGCGCGCGGCGAACGGCGAGGTCGTGCCCCTGTCCTCCTTCGTGCGCCTCGCCGAAGGGGCCGCGCCGCAGCAGCTCAACCGGTTCGACCGCTTGCGCGCCATCACCATCCAGGGCGCCCTCGCGCCCGGCGTGTCGATCGGCCAGGGCCTCGACACCCTCGAGCAGATCGTGCGCCAGGAACTGCCGGCCGAGGTGCGCATCGGCTACAAGGGACAGTCGAAGGAGTTCAAGGAGGCGACGAGCGCCATCTACTTCACCTTCGGCCTCGCGCTGCTCGTCGTCTTCCTGGTCCTCGCCGCCCAGTTCGAGAGCTGGATCAATCCGTTCATCGTCATGTTGACGGTGCCGCTCGCGGTCACCGGCGGGCTGCTCGCCCTGTTCGTCACCGGCCAGTCGCTCAACATCTACAGCCAGATCGGCATGATCCTCCTGATCGGCCTGATGACCAAGAACGGCATTTTGATCGTCGAGTTCGCCAACCAGCTGCGCGAGCGCGGGCTGCCGGTGCGCGAGGCGGTGCTGCAATCCTCCGTGCAGCGCCTGCGGCCGATCCTGATGACCTCGATCGCGACCATCGGCGGCGCCGTGCCGCTGATGCTGTCGACCGGCGCCGGCGCCGAGGCGCGCAACGCCATCGGCACCGTGATCGTCGGCGGCGTCGGCCTGTCGACGCTGCTCACCACGCTCGTGGTGCCGTCGATCTACCTCCTGATCGGCGGCTACACGCGCCCGGCCAACTACACCGCGGAGCTTCTGGAGAAGCTGCGGCTGCGCGAGCGCCCCCGCCCGCACGAGGGCCACGGCAAGGCGCTCGAGCCGGCCGAATAGGCCGGCGGCCGCCCCGTCAGTCGATCATGTAGCGGAAGCCGACCCGCGCCTCGTGCGCCTCGATCGACTTGAGCTTGGTGCCGATGCCGAAGGCGTCGAGCTGGTTCTTGGCCGGGCCGAGATTGACGTAGCGATAGCCGAGGTCGAGCTTGAACCCGGCGCCGGTGTCGACGGCGACGCCCGCCATCAGCGCCCAGGCGAGGTCCGTCGTCCAACCGGAACCGTGCGGGACCTTGCCCTGCGGCCCGAGCGGGAAGAAGGCGCCAGGCCCGCCGCCGCAGGTCGGCAGCACGCAGGTGATCTCGGCGGTGTAGTCGTGGAACTTGTTCCGGGCGAAGCCGACGCCGGCGCCCACATAGGGCGTCACCCCGCCCCAGCGGCCGAGATCGAGATAGCCGTTGAGGAGGAAGCTCGTCGAGGCGAATTCGGCGGTGTCGGTGGAGTAGCCTTCGACGTAGCCGGTCCGGGAGCTCGTCGCCCGGAACCGGGACCGCAGCCGGTGGTCGACCGTGGCGTCTGCCCTGAACCAGTCGTTGAACTTGAACCCGACGCCGCCGCCGAGGGACCATTCGTTGGAGAGGGTCGGGCGGTCGAGGGGCGGGAGCGCGACCGTGCTGTAGGGCGCCTCCTTGGGGTTCCGGTAGTTCACGTAGCCCACGTCGCCGCGCAGGTACCAGCCCGAGCCGAGCTCCGAGACCGGCGCCGCCGCCGGCATGACCGGGGGCGGGGGCAGGTAGTCCGCGGCGAGCCCCGGAAGGGTGAGGCCGGCGAGCGCCGTCCCCGCGATGAAGACCGTCTTGACGCTCATGTGACCCCTCGCTCGCCAGGCCCCCGACTCGGGGCCGCGCCGTCGAGGCGGGAGAATGCGCGACAGGGGTTAAGCGCCGCTTAACCTTAACGGGGCGGCGCCCCGCGTGCGGAAGGGACCGCCGGCGCCTCGTCCGGCGGGGCGCCTTCCTCCCCCCTCGTGGGGGAGGTGGCGCCGAAGGCGCCGGAGGGGGGGCCAGCAGGAGGCACCGCGGGAGCCTCGTCCGGAACGCCCCCCACCCCCGACC
>DATLFZ010000360.1:0-4422 GCA_035540795.1 Beijerinckiaceae bacterium
GTGACGACCCGGCGCCGGTTGATGCCCCACGGCACGTCGTGCTCGTTCTTGCAGGCGGTGACGCAGGCGTTGCACTCGATGCACCGGTCCGCGTCGCAGAGGAATTTCATGCGAGCCATTGTTCTCCTCCCCCTCACGCGGCCTGGATCTGGCACAGGGTCGCCTTGGGCTCCTGCATGCCGGTGACCGGATCGAAGCCGTAGGTGGTGACCGTGTTGACGCTCTCACCGAGCACATAAGGGTCCGTGCCCTGCGGGTATTTTCCGCGCTGGTCGACGCCCTGGTACCAGCCGCCGAAATGGAACGGCATCCAGGCGACGCCCCGGCCGACCCGCTCCGTCACGAGCGCCTTGACCCGGGCGCGGGCGCCCTGCTCGGCGCCGAGCACCCAGACCCACTGGCCATCCCGGATGCCCCGGTCGGCCGCATCGCGCGGGTTGATCTCCACGAACATGTCCTGCTGGAGCTCGGCGAGCCAGGGGTTCGACCGGGTCTCCTCGCCGCCGCCCTCGTATTCCACGAGACGGCCCGAGGACAGGATGATCGGGAACTGGCGCGCGATGCCCTTGTCGAGGGCCGCCTTCTGCACCGTGAAGCCCATGTTGGGCATGCGGAACTGGCGGTCGTCGGGCCGGGTCGGGTACTGCGCCAGGAGGTCCGTGCGCGGCGTATAGATCGGCTCCCGGTGGACCGGGATCGGATCCGGCAGGTTCCAGGCGTTCGCCCTCGCCTTGCCGTTGCCGTAGTGGATCACCCCGTGCTGCATGCAGACGCGCTGGATGCCGCCGGAGAGGTCCACCGCCCAGCTGACCCCGTCCGGGTTGTTGCCGCCGATCCTCTGGATGACGGCGAGTTCCTGCGGGGTGAGGTCCCGGTCCCAGCCGAGCTTGCGCAGCACCCCGAAGGTGAACTCCGGATAGCCGTCGGTGAGCTCCGAGCCGAGCGAGTACGACCCCTCCGCGAGCAGGGACTGGCCGTTGCGCTCCACGCCGAAGCGGGCGCGGAAGGTGCCGCCGCCCTCCATGACGTGGACGTTGGTGTTGTAGAGGAGCGGCGAGCCGGGATGCCGGAGCTCCGGCGTCCCCCAGCACGGCCATGGCAGGCCGTAATAGTCGCCGCCGATCTCGGGCAGGTCCTTCGGCGCCCGCAGCGTCACCAGGTCGAACTTGTCCTGGTTGCGCATGTGCGCCTTGAGCCGCTCCGGCGACTGGCCGCAATAGCCCGTCGACCAGCCGCCCCGGTTGATCTCGCGCAGGATGTCCTCCGGCACCGGCTGGGTGCCCTTGACCTCGATGTGCTTGAACATCCGGTCGGCGAAGCCGAGCTTGCGCGCGAGCAGGTACATGACCTCGTAGTCGTCCTTCGACTCGAAGGCCGGCTGGACGATCTGCTCGCCCCACTGGATGGAGCGGTTCGAGGCGGTGCGCGAACCCGCCGTCTCGAGGGAGGTGCAGATCGGCAGGAGGTAGATGCCGTCCCGCTTGTCGGAGAGCGAGGCGAAGGTGGTCGGATGGGGGTCGGCGACCACGATCAGGTCGAGGGCCTCCATGCCGCGCTTGGCCTCGGGGATGCGGGTGACGGTGTTGCCGCCGTGGCCGAACACGATCATCGCCCGGATCTTGGAGCGCTGGTCGATCTGGTCCTCGGGGAGGTTGACGCCGTCGAACCACCGGGTCGAGGTGATGCCCGGGGTCTCCATGTTCTCCTTGCGGGTCCGCGGCTTGCGCCCGGCCTTGGCCGGGACCTCGTCGAACTGCGCCTGGAGCCACTCGTACTCGACGTCCCAGACCCGGGCCCAGTGCCTCCAGGCGGCCTCGACGAGGCCGTAGTAGAGCGGCAGGGTCGAGATATCGAGGCCGAGGTCGGTCGCGCCCTGGACGTTGGTGTGGCCGCGGAAGATGTTGGCGCCGAGGCCCGGACCGCCGACGTTGCCGGTGGCGAGGAGCGCGATGCAGAAGGCGCGCACGTTGGCGGTGCCCACCGTGTGCTGGGTCGCGCCCATGCACCAGATGATGGTCGCGGGCTTCTCCTGGGCGAACTTCTGGGCGACGCGCTTGAGCTGCTCGCCGGGGACGCCCGTGACCCGCTCGACCTCCTGCGGGTTCCACTTGGCGACCTCCTTGCGGACGTCCTCCATGCCGTAGACCCGCTGCTGGATGAACTGCTTGTCCTCCCAGCCGTTCTCGAAGATGTGCCACAGCATGCCCCAGACGAGGGGGATGTCGGTGCCGGGGCGGAAGCGCACGTACTCGGTCGCGTGCGCGGCCGTGCGGGTGAAGCGCGGGTCGCACACGATCATGTTGGCGCGGTTGAGCTCCTTGCCGGCCAGGATGTGCTGCATCGCGATCGGATGGGCTTCGGCGGCGTTGGAGCCGATGAAGATCATCGTCTTGGCGTTGCGGATGTCGTTGTACGAGTTGGTCTGCGCGCCGTAGCCCCAGGTGTTGGCGACGCCGGCGACGGTCGTCGAGTGGCAGATGCGCGCCTGGTGGTCGACCGAGTTGGTGCCCCAGAAGGCGCCGAACTTGCGGAACAGGTAGGCGCCCTCGTTGGTGAACTTGGCCGAACCGAGCCAGTAGACCGAGTCCGCCCCGGATTCCTGGCGGATCTTCATCATCTGGTCGCCGATCTCGTTGATCGCCTGGTCCCAGGTGATGCGCTGCCACTGGCCGCCGACGATCTTCATCGGGTACTTGAGGCGGCGCTCGCCGCCGACGATCTCGCGGATCGCCGCGCCCTTGGCGCAGTGGGTGCCCCGGTTGATCGGGCTGTCCCAGCCGGGCTCCTGGCCCGTCCAGACGCCGTTCTGCACCTCGCCGATGACCGTGCAGCCGACCGAGCAGTGGGTGCAGATGTTCTTGCGCAGCGTCACCGCGACGCCCGGCTGCGGCCCGGCGATCTTGGCTTCCGCCTGCGTCACCGCGCCGAGGCGGAGCGCGCCGATCGCGGCGAGGCCGCCGACCGCGAGACCCGAGCGGCGCAGGAAGGTGCGGCGGTCGATGGTGGAGGACCCGAGCCCGGCGGCGAGGGTCTGCAGCTTGCTGCGGCTCGTCTCGCCGCTCTTGCGCTTCGTCAGCATGGCAGCCTCACTTCTTCAGGGTCTCGTAGCCGTTCGTGCGGTAGAAGGCCTTCACGTGGTCGGTCTCCCGGTAGCGCTGGCGGGTCTGCTCCGGCCCGGGATTGTAGGCCTGGGCCTCGCCCGCCGGGATGGCGGTCGCCGCCACCGCCGCCGTCGACGCACCGCCGATGCCGGTGAGGAACTTGCGGCGATCGATCGCCTTCTTGTCGCTCTTCGTCATCCGTCTCTCCCTCCGGAGGAGCCGGGCTCCTCCGCATCGGCGGGCGGCGCGACACCGCCCGGGTTGGCTCGTTCGGCGCGCTCGCTCACGCGCCCATGGCGAAGGCCTCCGCCTCGATCTGCATGAAGATGCGCCCGATCGTGCCGACCGGGCGGTAGAACCGCGCCGCCTTGGCTTCTTCGAGGTCGGCGAAGAAGCGCGGCGCCCACGGCTTGAAGTGGCGCTCGAAGAAGATCTCGTCGGTGCCGGGTTCGGTGTCGTACTGGCCGGCGGTGATGCCGGACATGACCTCGCACAGGACCGCGAGGTGGTCCTCCGGCTCCCGGTTGCCCTCGGCCCGGGTCACGCCGAGGCGTCCGAGATCCTCGCGCACCCGCACGAGGGGCCGGTCCTGGAGGAAGCCGGTGAGGTAGTAGGAGGCGTAAGGCAGGAGCTCGCCGCGGCCGACCCCGATGAAGAGGTCGAAATACTCCCGCTGCACGGCGTCCGGATCGACGCTTCCCGCCGCCTCGGAGAGGGCGATGTGGGCGAGGCCGAGGGGCGTCGGGTCGCCCTTCAACAGGGTCAGGCGCTGGAGCACGTCCTTCGTCGGCGCGCGGCCGAGCAGGAGCGCCAGCATGCCGTATTCGTGGGAGCGCAGCAGGTCGACCTCGTCGACCTCGGTCGGCGCCTCGCCGCCGGGATAGAGGTCGGGCCGCAGGACCTGGCGCGGCACGCCGGTCAGCGCCTCGACGGCGAGCACCCGCTCCGCGGGAATCCGGTTCCAGTTGGAGACCGAGGGCTGCGAAATGCCGAGCGCGCGGGCGAGGGCGCCAACGCCGCCTGCAGCCCGGATCGCCTCGTCCAGTCCGCCCTCTCGCATTTCCATCCCACGCGGCACGGGGCTAACCCTTTCGAGCCCCCCGCATTCTCGGATTGGAATAATACAAGGCTATGGGCCGGACACAAGCCCAGGTTCGCGGCCGCGTCACGAAGGCACGGCCCCCCCGTGGCGGCGCGAACGGGGGCGGACGGCGTGCTCCCCGACCGCTCGCGCGGCGGTGGACGCGGAGGCTCCCTCCCCTCCCCCTTGCGGTGAGGGGCCGGGGGTGGGGGGCTCGCCGGAAGAGGCGCCGACGGTGCC
>DATLFZ010000361.1:0-2715 GCA_035540795.1 Beijerinckiaceae bacterium
GCGGGGGACTGGCCCGGGAGGGGCGGGGGTGGTACCCACCGGCTTCCCCGCCTGACCGAGAGCCGATGCCCACGCTCGCCGACCTTTTTCCGGAAGCGACCGGTCCCGCCGCCGCGCGGCCGGTCTCCGGCGTGAGCGCCGACAGCCGGACGGTGCGCCCCGGCGGGGTTTTCGTGGCGGTTCCCGGGGCCAAGGCCGACGGCATCCTCTTCGCCGCCGACGCGGCGCGGGCCGGCGCGGTCGCGGTGGTCGGCGGCGCCCCGCGCCCGGCCGATCTCGACGCCGCCGTCGCCTATCTCCGCGTCCCGGACCCGCGCCGGGCCCTGGCCCTCGCGGCGGCGCGGTTCCATCCGGGCCAACCCGAGCGGGTGGTGGCGGTCACGGGAACCAGCGGCAAGAGCTCGGTCGCCGATTTCGCCCGCCAGCTCTACGCGGCCCTCGGCCTCTCCAGCGCGAGCCTCGGCACCCTCGGCATCGTGACCGGGGAGGGCGCCGGCTACGGCGGCCTCACAACGCCCGATCCCGTCGCCCTGCACGAGACCCTCGACCGGCTCGCCCGGGACGGGATCGCCCGCCTCGTCATGGAGGCCTCCTCCCACGGGATCGAGCAGCGGCGCCTGGACGGCGTCCGCCTCGCCGCCGTCGGCTTCACCAATCTCGGCCGCGACCACCTCGACTACCACGGCACGGTCGAGGCCTATCGGGCGGCCAAGCTGCGCCTTTTTCGGGAGCTCGCGCCGGACGGGGCCACCGCCGTGATCAACGCCGACGGCGCCGACGCCGCGCCTTTTCGCGAGGCGGCGAGCGCCCGCGGGTTGCGGGTCGTCACCACGGGCCGCGCGGGCGCCGACCTCACCCTCCTCGACGCGAGCGCGGAGGGCTTCGGCCAGCGCCTGCGCATCCGCGCCGCCGGGGCGGAGCGGGAGGCCGCCTTCCCGCTGCTCGGCGCCTTCCAGGTGGAGAACGCCCTCGTCGCGGCCGGTCTCGTGCTCGCGACGGAAGGGGAGGGGCGCCTCGACGCGGTTCTCTCCGCCTTCGCGGACCTGAAGGGCGTGCCGGGCCGCCTCGAGAAGGTGGGCGAGGTCGACGGCGCCGTCTGCATCGTCGACTACGCCCACAAGCCCGACGCCCTCGAACACGTGCTCGATGCGCTCCGGCCCTTCGCCCGGGGGCGGCTCGTCTGCGTCTTCGGCTGCGGCGGCGACCGGGACCGGGGCAAGCGCCCGATCATGGGCCGCATCGCCGTCGAGAAGGCGGACACGGTCGTCGTCACCGACGACAATCCGCGCACGGAGGTCCCCGCGGCCATCCGGGCCGAGATCCTGGCGGCGGCGCCGGGCGCCCGCGAGATCGGCGACCGGGCCGAGGCGATCCGCACCGCCGTCGCCGAGCTTCGGCCGGGGGACGTCCTGGTGATCGCCGGGAAGGGCCATGAAACCGGCCAGATCGTCGGCGAGCGGACGCTCCCGTTCTCCGACCACGCGGTCGCGCGCGCGGCCATCGCCGAGAGGATGGGATGACCCCGCTCTGGACCATCGACGAGATCCTCGCCGCGACCGGGGGGCGCCTCGCAGGCGATCCCGGCCCGATCGGCGGCGCCTCCATCGACACCCGCACCCTGGCCCCCGGCGACCTGTTCTTCGCCATCCGCGGCGAGGCCCGGGACGGGCACGACTTCGTCCGCGACGCCCTCGGCAAGGGCGCCGCCGCTTCGGTGGTGGCGGAGGATCGGGCGGCGGAGTTCACCGAGACGGGGCCGCTCGTCGTGGTGCCCGACGTACTCGGGGCCATGGGCGATCTCGGTCGGGCGGCGCGTCGCCGGGTCCGCGCCGGCATCGTCGCGGTGACGGGCTCGGTCGGCAAGACCGGCACCAAGGAGGCGCTGCGCCACGTGCTCTCCCGCCAGGGGCGCACCCACGCCTCCGTCGCCTCCTACAACAACCAGTGGGGCGTGCCTCTGACGCTCGCCCGCATGCCGCGGGACAGCGAGTTCGGCGTGTTCGAGATCGGCATGAACCACGCCGGCGAGATCGCGCCGCTCACGGCGATGGTCGCCCCGCACGTGGCGATCGTCACCACCGTCGAGCCGGTCCACATCGAGTATTTCCGCTCCGTGCTCGGCATCGCCGACGCCAAGGGCGAGATCTTCTCCGGGCTCGTGCCCGGCGGCACCGCCGTGCTGCCGCGGGACAACCCGCATTTCGAGCGCCTGCGCGCGCATGCGGCGGCCTCGCCCGCGGGGCGCGTCCTCACCTTCGGCGAGAGCGAGGCGGCCGACGTCCGGGCCTTGCGCATCGCGGTCGAAGCCGACCGCTCCGAGGTGGAGGCCCGCGTGCTCGGGCGGCCGCTCGCGTTCCGGGTCGGCACGCCGGGCCGGCACGTGGCCCTCAACGCGCTGGCGCTCCTTTCCGCCGGCGCGGCGCTCGGCATCGACCTCGACGCCGCCGGCCGTGCCCTCGCCGATCTGAAGCCGCCGCCCGGCCGGGGCGAGCGCACCTGGCTTTCGCTGGCGGGCGGGCGGGCGCTCCTCGTCGACGAGAGCTACAACGCCAACCCGGCCTCCGTGCGGGCCGCCCTCGCCACCCTCGGGGCGACCGAGCCGGCCGGCGGGCGCCGGATCGCCGTGCTGGGCGACATGCTGGAGCTCGGCCCGGAAGGGCCGGTCCTCCACCGGGACCTCGCCGAGCCGGTCTCGGCGAGGTCCCGGTGGAGGAC
>DATLFZ010000362.1:0-3210 GCA_035540795.1 Beijerinckiaceae bacterium
GAGGATGGCGGCCGCCGCCGTCGCCACATAGCCGTCGAGCACCACGGGGATGTGCTGCAGGCGGGCGGCCAGGATCGCCCCCGCGATCGCCGCCACGTCGCGGCCGCCGAGCCGGCGCAGCACCTCGAGCGGGTCGCCGAGGTGATTTCGGTGCCGGGCGAGCGCCGCCTCGACGGTCGCGACCTTGCGGGCGAGGCCGGCGTCGTCGACCCCGGTGCCCCGACCGACCCAGCGCTCCGCCGGACCGCCGTAGAGGGCGGCGTAGATCGCGGCGGCGACGGTGGTGTTGCCGATGCCCATCTCGCCGACGGCCAGGAGGTCGGTCCCGCCGGCGATCGCCTCCATGCCGAAGGCCATGGTGGCGACGCAGGCCTTCTCGTCCATGGCGGGCGCCTCGGCGATGTCCGCCGTGGGGAGTTCGAGGGCGAGGTCGAACACCTTGAAACCGAGGCCGTAGGCGGCGCAGATCTGGTTGATCGCCGCGCCGCCGGCGGCGAAGTTCTCCAGCATCTGCCGGTTCACCTCCGCCGGATAGGCGGAGACCCCGCGGGCGGCGACCCCGTGGCTTCCCGCGAACACGCAGACGAGCGGACGCTCGACGGTCGGCGGCGCCCTGCCCTGCCAGGCCGCGAGCCACTCGGCGAGCCATTCGAGCCGACCGAGGCTGCCGGGGGGCTTGGTGAGATCGCCGTTGCGGGCGCGCACGGCCGCGACGGCGGCCTCGTCCGGCCCCGGCATCGTCGCGAGGAGCCGGCGGATGTCCTGGAACGGCGTCGTGGCCGTTTCGGCCATGCGATCCTCCCGCAAGCCGACTCGCGGCCAAGGTTCCCCGGGCCTATAGCGGGGCTTCCCCCGGGGGTGAAGCGGCCATGGTCCCACGCGAGCGCGCCCGAATCGTGTCCCGCCGCCTCGCCGAAGCGGGCCGGGAGGCGCTTCTCGACCTCCTGCGCTGCCTGCGCTTCTACTCGCGCCTGCCGGTTCCCCAGTTGCCTTCGGAGCCCGACCCGCACGCGGCGCCCGATTTCGCGACCATGCCGCGGCTGCTTCCGATCGCCGGGGCGATCATCGGCGCGGTCGGCGGCGCCGTCCTCGTCGGCGCCCTCGCGCTCGGCCTCGGTCCGCTCCTCGCCGCGGCGCTCGCGGTGACCGCGACGACGCTGGCCACCGGCGCGTTCCACGAGGACGGGCTCGCCGACACCGCCGACGGCTTCGGCGGCGGGACCACGCCCGAGCGCCGGCTCGAGATCATGCGCGACAGCCGCATCGGGGCCTTCGGCGGGACGGCCCTCGTCCTGGCCTTCGGCCTCCGCATCGCGGCCATCACCGAACTGGCGCAGCGCCTCGACCTCGCCGGCGCCTTCGCGGCCTTCGTGATCGTCGCGGCCCTCTCCCGCTGCGCCGCCCTCGTCTTGATGATGCGGCTGCCGCCGGCCCGGATGTCCGGCTCGTCCTACGCGGTGGGGCAGCCGACCCGGCGGACTTTCGTCACCGCCTGGGCGCTCGCCGCCGGTCTCGCCCTCGCGGCGGCGGCCGCGACGGGCCTGCCCCTGCCCGGCCTCATCCTCGCCTTCGCCCTCGCCGTCGGCGCGGCGCTGGCGATGGCGCGGGCGGCGCGGCGCCTCGTCGGCGGCCACACGGGCGACGTGGCCGGGGCGACCCAGCAGCTCGCCGAGATCACCGCGCTCGTCGGCCTCTTGATCGCGGCGCCGCCGTGACGACTTGTGGTCCATGAGCATCTCCACGCCGTGCCTGCGGGTGTGCATCCTCGACCCCGAGACCGGGCTGTGCGAGGGCTGCGGCCGCACGGGCCAGGAGATCGCCGACTGGTATCTCATGACCGAGGAGCAACGGCTCGCCGTGATGGCGGGGCTGGAGGAGCGCATGCGGCGCGCCTTCCTCGAACGGGACGGGGAGGTCTGATGCCGCTCGCCTTCGGCTTCGCCGTCCTCCTCGCCGGGGCTGCCCTCGCGGTCTGGCATCTCGACCGGGAGGTGGCGGGACTCGCGCCGGCCCAGGCGGCGGCTTTGGCCGGGGCCGGCGCCGCCGCGCTCCTCGTCGCGAGCGCCATCGTCGACGAGTTCCGGGGCCGGTTCATGAGCGGCGTGCGCGCCCTCCTCGTCTGGGCCCTGATCATCGTCGGCCTCGTCGGGCTCTACGCGTACCGGTTCGAGCTCGAGGAGGTCGCGACCCGCATCGCCGGCGAGTTCTCCCCCGCCACGACCACCGTGACCCCGGCCGGCGAGCTCGTGGTGACCCGCCGCGGGGACGGCACCTTCATCGTGCCGGGCCGGGTGAACGACCGCGAGCTGCGCTTCATCTTCGACACCGGCGCCTCCACCGTGGTGCTGACCGCGCAGGCCGCGGAGAAGATCGGCCTGTCCCTCGCGCCGACCGACTTCGTCGTGCCGGTCTACACGGCGAACGGCCGCACGGTCGCCGCGCCGGTGGTCCTCGACGAGGTGCGGGTCGGGCCGATCGCGGCGACGAAGGTGCGCGCCCTCGTGGCCCGCCCCGGCGCGCTGCGCGAGAACCTGCTCGGGATGACCTTTCTCGACCGTCTCGCCTCCTACGAGGTGCGCCAGAACCGGCTCATCCTGCGCGGCCGGCAAGGCTGACGCGCCGCCCCCGCCGCGCTAAACACGCGGCCTCGCCAGAAAGGAGCCGCCATGGGCCTGCCCGATGTCATGAACGCCGTCGAGATCTCGAGCCCGGGCGGGCCGGAGGTGCTGAAGCCGACCCGCCGGCCGGTGCCGAAGCCCGGCCCCGAGGAGGTCTTGATCGAGGTCGCGGCGGCGGGCGTGAACCGGCCCGACGTGCTCCAGCGCCTCGGCCGCTACGAGCCCCCGCCCGGCACGAGCGATCTGCCCGGGCTCGAAGTGGCCGGGCGGATCGTGGCCGTGGGCGCGCAGGTGTCCGGGTTCCGCGAAGGAGACCGGGTCTGCGCCCTCCTCGCCGGCGGCGGCTATGCGGAATACGTCGCGGCGCCGGCGCAGCAATGCCTGGCGATCCCGGGCGACCTGTCGGTGGAGGAGGCGGCCTGCGTGCCCGAGACCTTCTTCACGGTGTGGACCAACGTGTTCGACCGGGGGCGCCTCCAGGCGGGCGAGACCCTCCTCGTCCACGGCGGCTCGTCCGGCATCGGCACGACGGCGATCCAGATGGCGAAGGCTTTCGGCGCCAAGGTCTTCGCCACGGCGGGAAGCACGGAGA
>DATLFZ010000363.1:0-2400 GCA_035540795.1 Beijerinckiaceae bacterium
GATCAGCCCCTTCGGCCATCCGCGGCGCATCCCGACCGCCATCGAGGCGGCCGCGCTCGCGCACGATGCGGTCTTCCTCAACGGCGGCCAGCGCGGGCTGCAGGTTCGGCTGCGCCCTTCCGACCTCGTCGCCCTGCTCGACGCCAAGGTCGCGCCGCTCCTGACGGAATCGCGCGCCAGGACGTGAGCCTCTCGACGGCGGCGCCCGCGCGCGCTACGCCTCCTTCAGGCTCCCAGGGACCCGGCATGGCGTTCTCCACCCTTTCCGACGCGATCGCGCGAAACGTGCGCGACGGCGACACCGTCGCCATGGAAGGCTTTACGCATCTCATCCCGTTCGCGGCCGGGCACGAGGTGATCCGGCAGGGGCGGCGCGACCTCACCCTGATCCGCATGACCCCGGACCTGATCTACGACCAGCTCATCGGCATGGGCTGCGCGAGAAAACTCGTGTTCTCCTGGGGCGGCAATCCGGGGGTCGGCTCGCTCCACCGCCTGCGCGACGCGGTCGAGAACGGCTGGCCCGGCCCGCTCGCCATCGAGGAGCATTCCCATGCGGGCCTCGCCAACGCCTACGAGGCGGGCGCCGCGAACCTGCCCTTCGCCGTGTTCCGCGGCTACAAGGGCGTCGACCTGACCAAGGTCAACCCGAACATCCGCTCGGTCACGTGCCCCTATACGGGCGAGGTGCTCGCCACCGTGCCGGCGATCCGGCCGGACGTGGCGATCGTCCATGCGCTTCGCGCCGACCGGGCCGGCAACGTCCTCTTCGAGGGCATCGTCGGCGTGCAGAAGGAGGCGGTCCTGGCGGCGAAGCGCTCGGTCGTCACCGTCGAGGAGGTGGTCGAGGATTTCGGACCCCGCAGCGCCAACGCGGTCATCCTGCCGCACTGGACTGTGACCAGCATCGCCGTCGTGCCGGGCGGCGCCTATCCGTCCTACGCCCACGGCTACTACAAGCGCGCCAACGCCTTCTACAAGGCCTGGGACCCGATCGCCCGCGAGCGCGACACCTTCCTGGCCTGGATGAAGGCGAACGTGCTGGAGAAGGGCCCGGACGCCTTCGCGGCCTACGCCAGGGGGGCGCGGCCATGACCTACACGCCGACGGAGATCATGACGGTCACCGCCGCGCGCGCCCTGCGCAACGAGGACGTCTGCTTCGTCGGCATCGGTGCCCCGTCGGCAGCGTGCAACCTCGCCCGCCTCACCCACGCCCCGGGGATCACGCTGATCTACGAATCCGGCACCATCGACACCAAGCCGGACGTGCTGCCGCTCTCGATCGGCGACGGGGAATTGTGCGACACGGCGCTCACCACCGTGTCGGTGCCGGAGATGTTCCGCTACTGGCTGCAGGGCGGGCGCATCACCGTCGGCTTCCTCGGCGGGGCCCAGATCGACCGCTTCGCCAACCTCAACACCACCGTGGTCGGGCCGTACGACAGGCCGAAGGTGCGCCTGCCGGGCGGCGGCGGCGCGCCGGAGATCGCCACCCATTGCGGCGAGATCTTCATCATCATGGCCCTGTCGCCGCGGGCCTTCGTCGAGAAGCTGCCCTTCGTCACCTCCCTCGGCCATGGCTCCGGCCCGGGCAGCCGGGAGGCGCTCGGCGTCACGACCAAGGGCCCGACCAAGGTCATCACGGATCTTTGCGTGTTCGAGCCCGATCCGGCGACCCGCGAGCTGACCGTGGTGTCGCTCCACCCGGGCGTCACCCGCGAGCAGGTCGAGGGGCAATGCGGCTGGCCGGTGCGCTTCGCGCAAGAGGTCGCCGAGACGCCCGCGCCCGGCGCCGAGGAACTCGCGGTGCTCCGGGCGTTGCACGAGCGCACCCGCCGCGCCCACGGCGAGGCGGCCTGAAGGAGAGCGCCATGGCCCGGATCTACCCCGTCGAAAGCCTGGCGGCGCACCCGCCGCACCTCTATCCGGGCTACAAGAGCACGGTGAAGCGCTCGCCGCAGCGCCCGCTGGTCCTGTTGCCGCACACCCTGTCGGAGCTGACCGGCCCGGTCTACGGCCACGACAACGTGCGCGAGGGCGATGCCGACCTCACCCGGCAGCACGAAGGCGAGCCCCTCGGGGAGCGCATCGTCGTCTCCGGCCGGGTGCTCGACGAGGACGGAAGGCCCGTTGCCGACACCCTGCTCGAGGTCTGGCAGGCGAACGCGGCCGGGCGCTACCTGCACCGCAACGACGGCTGGCCGGGCCCGCTCGACCCGAACTTCCTCGGCATGGGCCGCTGCCTGACCGACGCCGAGGGCCGCTACCGCTTTCTGACAATCCGTCCCGGCGCCTATCCGTGGAAGAACCATCCGAACGCCTGGCGGCCATCGCACATCCACTTCTCGCTCTTCGGGCCGACCAGCCGGTCGCGCATCATCACCCAGGTGTACTTCCC
>DATLFZ010000364.1:0-2126 GCA_035540795.1 Beijerinckiaceae bacterium
CGCCGTCGCGGCCAAGACCGCCGAGCCCCATCCCAAGCTCCCGGGGACGATCTACAGCGCCGCGCAGGAGATCGAGGCGGCGGGCGGCCGCGCGCTTCCCCTTCTGGTCGACGTGCGCGACGAGGCGGCGGTCGCCGACGCCATCGGCCGTACGGCGGAGGAATTCGGCGGCATCGACGTCGTCGTCAACAACGCGAGCGCCATCAGCCTCACGCCGACCCCGCAGACCGATATGAAGCGCTTCGATCTGATGCATCAGATCAACACGCGCGGCACCTACATGGTCTCGAAATACGCGATCCCGCATCTCGAGAAGGCGCAGAATCCGCACATCCTGATGCTGTCGCCGCCCCTCGACATGAAGGAGAAGTGGTTCGCGCCCCACCTCGCCTATTCGCTCGCCAAGTACGGGATGAGCCTGTGCGTGCTCGGCCTCGCGGGCGAGCTGCGGGAGCGCGGCATCGCGGTCAACGCGCTCTGGCCACGCACCACCATCGCCACCTCGGCCATCAAGAACCTGCTCGGCGGCGACGCCATCATGCGGGCGAGCCGGACGCCGGAGATCCTGGCCGACGCGGCGGCGGCGATCTTCAAGAAGCCCTCCCGCTCCTTCACCGGCAACTTCCTGATCGACGACACCTTCCTCGCCGGCGAAGGCGTCACCGATTTCGAGCGCTACCGGGTCGACCCGTCGGCGACCCTCGCCCCGGACTTCTTCGTGCCGGACGACATCCCGGCGCCGGGGCCGTGAAGGACGGGACGCTCCCCGACGCGGTCGTCGGGCATTGGGTCGAGCGCCACGCGCCCGCCGGCCTGCGCCCGTACCTGCGCCTCGCCCGGATCGAGCGGCCGATCGGCTGGTGGCTGCTGCTCCTGCCCTGCTGGTGGTCGGCGGCGCTCGCCGCCATCGCCGCGGGGCGAAGCTTCCCCGACCCCTGGCACCTCCTCCTGTTCCTGATCGGCGCCGTCGCCATGCGCGGGGCCGGCTCGACCTACAACGACATCGTCGACCGGGATCTCGACGCGCGGGTCGAGCGTACCCGCGACCGGCCGCTCGCCTCCGGCCGGCTGTCGCTGGCGCAGGCCCTCGCCTTCCTCGCCCTGCAGGGGCTCGTGGGACTCCTCGTCCTGTTCCAGTTCAACGCCTTCGCCATCGCCACCGGCTTCGCCTCGCTCGGGATCGTGGCGCTCTATCCGTTCATGAAGCGGGTGATCTGGCTGCCGCAGATCGTGCTCGGCCTCGCCTTCGCCTGGGGCGGGCTGATGGGCTGGGCGGCGGCCTTCGGCAGCCTCGCTGCGCCCGCGATCCTGATCTACCTCGCCGCGGTCGCCTGGACGGTCGGCTACGACACGATCTACGCCCTGCAGGACATCGAGGACGACGAGGTCGCCGGCATCAAATCGTCGGCGCGGCTGTTCGGGGACAAGGTCCGGCTTGCCGTCGCCGCCTGCTACGCGCTCGCGACGGCGCTCGCGGCGGCGGCGATCGCCCTCGTGGATGCGGGTCCGCTGGCCTTTCTCGGACTCGCCGCCTTCGCGGCCCATCTCGCCAGGCAGGTTTCGCGCATCGACCGGGCCGACGGCGCCGGCGCGCTGCGGCTTTTTCGGGCGAACCGGGACGCCGGGCTGATCCTGTTCGCCGGGCTCGGGCTCGACGCCCTCGCCCGCGCTCTTTGATCAGATCCGGCCGCCGGCGATCTCGCGCTCGCGGTGGATGCGCGGGCGCAGCGGCAGCGTCCCCGTCTTGCGACGCACGAGGAAGCGCGGTCGCCGCCCGCTGAGGAGCCCGTGCCGGCGCCTGATGCGGATCGGCCCGAGCAGGACGCGGCCGACCTGCGGCAAGGGAACCGCCAGGTTGCCGTCCGGATGGGCGATCACCAGGGGCAGCCCGCTCGCGGCGCCGAGCGCCCGCCAGGTGGCCACCACGTCCTCCTCGTCGATCCCGCCGAGAGTCAGCAGGGCCCGGCCCTGCCGGTCGAGGATCGCGACCTCGAATCGGGCGGTCTCGTCCGCGAGGGGAAGCCGCAACGCGACCCCCGCGGGGACCGCGTCGGCGAGGCCGGCGATCGCCGCCCCGTGTCGCATCAGGAGCGCGGGGCCCCGCCCCGCCTTGGCGGCACCGGGGC
>DATLFZ010000365.1:0-4672 GCA_035540795.1 Beijerinckiaceae bacterium
GGATGTCGGCCTGCACCCCGCTCGACAGCACCCGCCCGACCGCCGCCCCGAAGGGCACGGCGCCCGAGGCGAGCCCCGCGAGGCCGGTGATGCCGGCGAGGTTGAGGTGCGAGCGGTTCGGCGAGCCGAAGTTCCGGCCCGCCGCCTCGAAGCCGATGCCGAGCTCCTTGCCGGCGTTGCGGGAGGCCTCGACGAAGCGCACCTCCAGCATGACCTGCTGGGGCGAACGCACCTTCATCTCGTTGACGATCTCGGGCCCGTAATGCCGTGCGATGGCGACCGCCCGCTCGGCCGCGGCCGGATCGTCGACCTCGCCCGAGAGGACGGTGCGGCCGTTGGCGGTGGTCACCCGGGCCCCGTTCCCGGGCGCGGAGCGCTCGATGTCGGCGGCGATGCGCGGGGCGTCGTAGGCGACCTCGACCTCGATCACCCCGACGAGCTGCTTGCCGGCGTCGTAGACCGAGACGTTGGTGACGCCGAGCTTGCGCCCGAGCACGTACAGGGTCCGGTCGGTGAGCGGCATCACGTCGGCGATGTCCGGGTCGCCGACCACGAGGTCGACGAAGCCGATGGTCGTGCGCAGGGTCTGGGACTTGCCCTGGACCACCCGCACGCCGCCGACCTTGTTCTCGCCGATCTCGACGAGGCGGGTCTGGGCCGAGGCCGCCCCGGCGAGGACGAGGAAGAGAAGGGCGACGAGCGGCGCCGCGAGCGCCACGAGGCGCGCGCGCGGATCGAAACGGTCGGCGCCGTTCAGGCGAAGTCGCGACATCCCCATCCCCCTCAGCGTCCCCGACCCACGGTCGAGGCGGTGCTCGTGCGCGGCTCGACGGCGACGTCGGTCGGCACGGTGTATTCCTGGCGCTTCATTCCCCGGATGACCCCGACGGCGGTGACCGCCGGGCGGGCGGGCTCCTCCAGGGCGACGAAGGTCGCCGTCGGCAGGACCGGGACCGGCGCGGGCCGGCCGAGATCCTCGATGCGGATGCGCCGCGTCGCCTCGGCGTGGTCCGACCCGGCGCTGCGCAGGGTCAGGGACAGCTGACCGATCGTGGCCGCGAGCGTGAGGCGCTGCGCGTCCTCGGTCGTGACCTCGACGGTGACCGCCTTGACGAGGGAAGGCTTGTCGGCGCGCTCGTCGGCGCTCTGGTCGGCGGCGAGGACGCGCACGCCCTGAAGCAGGACCTCCGCGTAGGCCTCGCCCCGCTCGACCGTGCGGGTCAGCATGACGTCGACCCGCTCCCCCGGCAGCACGAAGCCGGCGACGCCGTTGACGTCGTTGACCCGCACCGTCACCGCCCGCATGCCCTCCTGGATGAGGGCCGAGAGGGAGCCGCGCTGGCCCGGGCCGGTGACCTTGGCCTTCAGGACCGGCTCGTTCTCCTCGACGGCGACGAGGGCGACGCGCCGGGTCTTGCCGTCGAGGACCTCGTCGATCCGGCCGAACGCCCCCTTGGGCAGTGCGCCCTCGGGCCAGGCGATTTCTCGCAGGTGCTGGCGGGTCAGCTCGGTGCCGAAGCGCAGGGGCACCGCCGCCACGACGATGGTCTGGGCGGGCGCGGCGGGCTTCGCCACGACCTGGACCTCGCGCAGCCGGTCGGATTGCCGGTCGAGCCATTTCTGGCCCGCGAAGAGGGCCATCGTCCCGAAGACGACGGCCATCACGATCATCATGATGGTTTTCGAACGCACGGTCCCTGTCCGGCTGCGAGTTCATCTCGCGGATCGGCCGCCAGGAGACCGCCTCGGCCGTGAATCATCGATGAAGATCGACGCCGAGTTCGGGGCGGGGTGAACCAAACCTTTCTTCAGCCTCGACGTGTCGCCATGCTTAGCGAAAGGTGAAGCGCATATCGGAAAACTTGTTGCTGCTGCTTTCACGATACGTGAGGACATCCGTGCTGTGGTGGGCGCGAGAGAGCTTGGAGCGTCGCATGAAGCGGATCGCGATCGGGGGGACGATGTGGCTGGCGCCGGGGTCGCGCCTGCGGTCGCGGCAGAACGCGGCGGCCCTGCGGGCGATCGGCCTCGCCCTGCTCGCGGGCGGGCTGTTCGCCGGGTTCGGCGCGCCGCCCGCGACCTCGAACGGTCCCGTGCCCGCCGCGCCCGCGGCGAAGACGGACGTCCGGGCGGTCGCGTCCGCGCCGCACCTTTCCGGCTGGGGCCTTCTCGATCCGCGCCCGCTCGCGGCCGAGAGGCGCTTCGCCGCGGCGGCGGAGCCGGTCGCCACCGGTTCGCTGCCGATCCCCGGGGTGCCCGCGGGCGAATGGCGGGAGGAATCCTTCGCCGGCGTCGGCGCCCTCGACGGGCGCACGCTCCGGGCGGGCGGCCTGCGCATCCGCCTCGCCGGCCTTCAGGTGCCGAAGCGCGACGAGACCTGCCGCACCCTCGACGGCCGGGACGAGCCCTGCGCCACCCGGGCGGCGACCCAGCTCGAGCTCCTCACCCGCGGCCGCACGGTCACCTGCCGCTACAGGCTGGAGAGGCCGGACGAGGCGGTCGGGACCTGCCGCATCGGCGCGAGCGACCTCGGCGAGCGCCTCCTGCGCACCGGCTTCCTGCGCCGCGACCGGGCGGCCTGATCAGGCCCGGACGCGCTGGCGCGCCCGCACCCGCTCCCGGTGGGCGGTGTAGACGCCGCTCGCCACGATCACCCCGGCCCCGACCCAGGTCCAGAGGTCCGGCACGGCGGCGAACATGAGATAGCCGAAGGCGACCGACGACAGCAGCTGGACGTAGGAGAACGGCGCCAGCAGCGACGCGTCCGCCTGCCGGAAGGCGAGGATGATCAGCCACTGCGCCGTCGTCGAGGCGAGCGCCATCAGCGCGGCGATGCCGATCTCGGTCGCGGTCGGCGTCACCCAGTGGAACGGCAGCAGCAGCGACGACACGGCGATGCCGATCAGGGCCGCGTAGGCGAGCGTCGTGATCGCCGCCTCCCCGCTCATCATCCGGGTGAAGACGAGGGCGAAGGCCCAGCACAGGGCGGAGGCGACCGGAAACAGGGCCGCGAGCTGGAAGCCGCCGCCGCCCGGCCGCACGATGATCAGCACGCCCACGAGCCCGACCACGACCGCCGCCCAGCGCCGGATGCCGACCTTTTCCCGCAGGAGCGGGATCGACAGGGCGGTGACGAAGATCGGCGCGACGAAGCTCGTCGCCGTCGCCTCCGCCATCTGCAGATAGGCGAGGCCCGCGACGAAGATCACCGTCGAGCCGAGGAGGCCGAGGGCGCGCAGGACGTGGAGAACCGGGTGCCGGGTGCGCAGCACCGCCGCTCCGCCCTGGGCGAGGGCGACCGGCAGCACCAGGGCGACGAAGCCGACATAGCGCAGCCAGGCGATCTCGATCGCCGGCAGGGTGGCGGCGAGCTGCTTCGACAGGGCGTCGGAGCACGAGAACAGGGTGACCGCGAGAAGGACGAGGAGGATGCCCTTCAGGGGATCGTCCGCACGCGCCGCGCCCGCCTGGACGGGCGCGGCGGGAGCGGCCGGCGCCGCAGGGGCGGCGAGCCCGGCAACGGGCGATCTGTCGGGAATGGCGGTCACGGGGAAGCTTCGGCGCGGAGGCCCGTGCTTAGCACCGGCCGCCGCCGCCGCGAACCTCCCTTCGCGCATGGGCCCCCTGCGCCACGGATCTCCTGGGGAACGAGGGCCCCCTCCCCGGCCGCCGGTTCAGGCGGCCTTGCCGCGCTTGTTCTGGCGGTTGGCGACGAGGTCGTCGACCACCGCCGGGTCGGCGAGCGTCGAGGTGTCGCCGAGATTGCCGAACTCGTCCTCGGCGATCTTGCGCAGGATGCGCCGCATGATCTTGCCCGAGCGGGTCTTGGGCAGGCCCGGCGCGAACTGGATCAGGTCGGGCGAGGCGATCGGGCCGATCTCCTTGCGCACCCAGGCGACGAGCTCCTTGCGCAGCTCCTCGGACGGCTGCTCGCCGGCCATCAGGGTCACGTAGGCGTAGATGCCCTGGCCCTTGATGTCGTGCGGGTAGCCGACCACGGCCGCCTCCGACACCTTCGGATGGGCCACGAGCGCGCTCTCGACCTCGGCCGTGCCCATGCGGTGGCCGGAGACGTTGAGCACGTCGTCGACCCGGCCGGTGATCCAGTAGTAGCCGTCCGCGTCGCGCCGGCAGCCGTCGCCGGTGAAGTATTTTCCGGGATAGGTGGAGAAGTAGGTCTGCACGAAGCGCTCGTGGTCGCCGTAGACGGTGCGCATCTGGCCGGGCCAGGAATCGGCGATGCACAGGTTGCCCTCGCAGGCGCCGGACAGTTCCTTGCCCTCGCCGTCGACGATAACCGGCTTCACGCCGAAGAACGGCAGGGTCGCCGAGCCCGGCTTCTGCGGGATCGCGCCGGGCAGCGGCGTGATCAGGATGCCGCCGGTCTCGGTCTGCCACCAGGTGTCGACGATCGGGCAGCGCCCGCCGCCCACCACCCGGTGGTACCATTCCCAAGCCTCCGGGTTGATCGGCTCGCCGACCGAGCCGAGGAGCCGCAGGCTCGCCCGGGAGGTGCGCTTCACCGGATCCTCGCCCGCCTGCATGAGGGAGCGGATCGCCGTCGGCGCGGTGTAGAAGATGTTGACCTTGTGCTTGTCGACCACGTCCCAGAAGCGGGAGATCGAGGGGTAGGTCGGCACGCCCTCGAACATCAGCGTGGTGGCGCCGTTGG
>DATLFZ010000366.1:0-20692 GCA_035540795.1 Beijerinckiaceae bacterium
TCCACAAGGACCGGAAAAAGCCGGGCAGCGATTTCGGCCAACCCTTCTCGCCGAGCAGCCACTAGAGCACCTCCGCGAGGGCGGTGGCGTAGGCGGCGCGGTCGGCGTCGGTGTTGACCTCGGTCGAAGCGACCATGAGGAGGTCGTCGACGCCCTGGCCCGGGAGGAGGCGGGAGGCGGGGACGCCGCCGAGGATGCCGCGCCGGGCGAGGGCCTCGACGACCTCCGCCGCCGGGCGGGGGAGGCGCAGGGTGAACTCGTTGAAGAAGGCCCGCGTCAGCACCTCCACGCCCTTCACGGCACCGAGCGCCTCGGCGAGACGCGCCGCGTTGGCGTGGCAGACCTTCGCCACCCGCTGCAGGCCGGCCTCCCCGAGGAGCGTCATGTGGACCGTGAAGGCGAGGCAGCACAGGCCCGAATTGGTGCAGATGTTGGAGGTCGCCTTGTCGCGCCGGATGTGCTGCTCCCGCGTCGAGAGCGTCAGCACGAAGCCGCGCCGGCCCTCCGCGTCGACGGTCTCGCCGCACAGGCGGCCCGGCATCTGCCGCACGAATTTCTGGCGTGTGGCGAAGAGGCCGACGTAAGGCCCGCCGAAGGTGAGCGGGTTGCCGATCGACTGGCCTTCGCCGACGGCGATGTCCGCGCCCATCTCGCCGGGCGGCGTGACGAGGCCGAGCGACATCGCCTCGGTGAAGACCGCGATCAGCAGCGCCCCGTGGGCGTGCGCCTTCTCGGCGATGGGACGCAGGTCGCGCAGGTTGCCGAACAGGTCCGGGCTCTGGACCACCACGCAGGAGGTCGTGTCGTCGATGGCGGCGAGCAGGTCCTCGGCGGCGGTCGGATCCGGCGGCAGGGACACCACCTCGTCGTTCGCCATGCGCGAGAGGGTGCGGACCACCTCGGCGTAGTGCGTGTGCAGCCCCCCGGACAGCACGGCCTTGCGCCGGCGGGTGATGCGGTGCGCCATCAGCACCGCCTCGCCGGTGCCGGTCGACCCGTCGTACATGGAGGCGTTGGCGACCTCCATGCCGGTGAGCGCCGCCACCTGGGTCTGGAACTCGAACAGGTATTGCAGGGTGCCCTGCGCGATCTCCGGCTGGTACGGCGTGTAGCTCGTCAGGAACTCGGAGCGCTGGATGATGTGGTCGACGGTCGCCGGCACGTGGTGCTTGTAGGCCCCCGCGCCCACGAAGAACGGCACCGACGAGGCCGGCACGTTGCGCGCCGCCATGCGCCCGAGGATTCTTTCGACCTCGAGCTCGCTCTTCCGGCGGGGCAGGTCGAGGGGCGCGCGCACGAGCTTGTCGGCGGGGATGTCGGCGAAGAGGTCGTCGATTCCTTCGACGCCAATGCGGGCGAGCATCTCCGCGCGGTCGGCCGGGGACAGGGGCAGGTAGCGCATGCGGGACCTCAGCGGATCTCGATCTCGGTCAGGACCGAGTTCGCGATGAAGCACTCTTGGTGCGAGCGGTGGTGGAGGTTCGCGATCTCCTCCGGCGTCGGCGTGCGGTTGCCGGAGAAGCGGATCTTCGGGTCGAGGATGACCTTCGAGACGAACAGTTTTCCGCGCTCGTTCTTCGTCATCACGCCGAGCGCCTCGTCCTCGTAGGAATCGACGACGAAACCGGCCTTGGCGGCGAACCACAGGAAGAACAGCATGTGGCAGCTCGAAAGGGCCGCCACGAAGGCCTCCTCCGGATCGACCGCGTCGGGCCGCGAATAGGGCAGCGGCACGCTCGACGGCGCGGAGGACGCCGGCACCTCGATTCCGTCGAAGCGCCAGACGTGGCCGCGGCTGTAGCGGTTGTCCGTGAAGGCCTCGCCTTCGCCCCGGACCCAGCGGACGGTCGCGCGGTATTCGTGGGCCATCAGCTGATCGACTTCACGTAGTCCTGGTACTGCGCTTCGGTCATGAGGTCGTCGAGCTCGGAGGGGTCGGCGACCTTGACCTTGAGGAACCAGCCCTTGCCGGCCGGGTCCTCGTTGACGGTGCCGGGCGCGGACTCGAGCTCGCCGTTCACCGCGACCACCTCGCCGGAGACCGGCGCGTAGACCTCGCTCGCCGCCTTGACGCTCTCGACCACGGCGGCCTCGGCCCCCTTCTCGACCGTGCGGCCGACCTCGGGCAGCTCGACATAGACCACGTCGCCGAGCTGGCTCTGGGCGTAGTCGGTGATGCCGACCACGGCGGTGTCGCCTTCCAGGCGGACGTATTCGTGGTCCTTGGTGTAGCGGGTCTCGGCCATTCCTCTCCCCTCTCACTTGCGCCTGTAGCGGTGCGGCGAAAACGGCATCGGCACGACCTTGGCCGGCAGCGCCTTGCCGCGCACGACGAGGGCGACCTCGGTTCCCGGCGCCGCGACCTCGCGGGCGACGTAGCCCATGGCGATCGGCCCGCCGACGCTCGGCCCGAAGCCGCCGGAGGTGACGGCGCCGACCTCGCGCCCGTCCGGGGTCGTGATCGTCGCGCCCTCCCGGGCCGGCGCCCGGCCCTCGGGTTTCAAACCCACCCGGACCCGCGCGGGTCCCTCGGCGAGCTCGCGGCGGACCCGGTCGGCGCCCGGAAAGCCGCCTTCCTCCCGCCGGCGCTTCTGGATCGACCAGGACAGGCCCGCCTCGACCGGGGAGGTGCCGGTGTCGATGTCGTGGCCGTAGAGGCACAGGCCCGCCTCGAGGCGCAGCGAATCGCGGGCGCCGAGGCCGATCGGGCGCACCTCGGGATTGGCGAGCAGGAGCCGCCACAGCTCGACGACCCGGTCCGCCGGGACGGAGATCTCGTAGCCGTCCTCGCCGGTGTAGCCCGAGCGGGTGGCGTGGACCGGGATGCCGCCGATCATCGCCGGCGCCCCGGTCATGAAGGAAAGCGCCGTCAATTCGGGCGCGAGCCCGCCCATCACCGCCTCGGCCGAGGGGCCTTGCAGGGCCAGAAGCGCCCGATCGTCGAACCGGCGCAGCTCCACGCCGGCCGGGAGCCGCGCGCCGATATGGGCGTAGTCGTCCTCCTTGGTGCCGGCGTTGACGACCAGCAGGAGCTCGCCCTGCTGCAGGTCGCTCGCCGGGCGCAGCACCATGAGGTCGTCCAGAATGCCGCCGTCCGGCGACAGGAGCTGGGTATAGCGCTGCTGGCCGGGCCTGAGGCCGACGATGTCGGCGGGGACGAGCGCCTCGAGCGCCCGGGCCGCGGTCTCGTGGTCGGGGCCGATCAGCGCCGCCTGGCCCATGTGGGAGACGTCGAACAGGCCGGCATGCTCCCGGGTCCAGCCGTGCTCGGCGACGATGCCGGCCGGATACTGCACGGGCATGTCGTAGCCGGCGAAGGGCACCATGCGGGCGCCGAGGCGCACATGCTCGTCGCGGAGCGGCGTCGATTGGAGAGCGTCGGCCATCGGGACCCCCGGAACGCGCGTTCGTCCGGGCCGCCGGCCCGGTTCGCGCCCCCTCTGTCCCGGGACCTGAGAGATTTCCCGAAGGCGAAGCCCCCGGTTACCCCCGTCGGTGGGCGGGCGAACCCGCCGCTTTCCAGAGTGCCAGCTCCCCGCGGTCCTTTGGCCTGAGCGTTTCCGGGGCGGTTGCGCCTTCGGCGCCGGGCGAAAGCCCGGACTCTCCCGCGGGGATCAGCGGCCCGGAAGTGATAAGCCGGGCCCGGCGGAAGTCAATGGCGGGGCGGCGCCGGGAGCGCGCAGGGGACGAGCGGCGTCGAAGGCGCTTCCGCAAAGGCACGGTTCCGGCTATGCTGCTGCTTCTCGAACTCCGCCCCGCAGGGCTCCAACCTGCGGCCATGTCGATGCGGGTCGAGGCGTTGCGCTCGTCGCCTTGCGCGCCCGGCTTTCTCGACGCGCCGAATACCGCCCGGGGCAGCACCCGGAGGCGGCTTGGGCCGGATGATTCCGCACCCGGGCCGAAGGGTTCCACGCGTTCGGATTCACGAGGTGATCGGATGAGACGGCGCGCGGTCCTCGGGGGGCTCGCGGCGATCGCTGCATCGTCTCTCGCCGCCCGTGCTCAGCACGCAAGATCCATCCCCACGGTCGGATACCTGTTTTCGTTCGCGCGCGGGGGAGGTGAGCACCTCTGGCAGGCGTGCAGGCTCGGCCTGCGGGAAGCCGGGTACGTGGAGGGGGTCACGATCAAGGTCGAGCCGCGATGGGCCGAAGGCGACCACGGTCGGTTGCCCGAGTTGGTGCGGGACCTCGTGGATCTGCGGGTCGATGTCATCGTCGCGGCGGCCACCCCGGCGAGCCTCGCGGCGAAATCAGGCGCTGGGCGGACCCCCATCGTGATCGTCGCGGTTGCCGACCCGGTGAGGATCGGCCTCGCGGCGAGCTACAGCAGGCCGGAAGGGCGCGTGACCGGTCTCTCGCTGCTGACCCCGGAAGTCAGCGCCAAGCGCCTCCAATTGCTCTCGACCCTTCTCGTGGACGCATCGCGCATCGCCACGCTCGGCAACCCGGCGAATCCGAGCCATCGCGTGTTTTTCGAGGAGACGCTCGCTGCGGCCCGGGAGGCCGGGATCGCCCTCGTAGAGCACGAGGCACACGACGCGCGCAGGATCGAGCAGGCGGTTCGGGCGGCCGCCCGCGCGGGGGTGAGCGCGATGCTCGTCTTCGACGACCCCGTGATCTGGAGTCACCGCAAGCTCGTCGTCTCCCTCGCCGAAACGCTGCGAATGCCGACCATGTACGGCTACAGCGACTTTGTCGCCGATGGCGGGCTGGTCTCCTACGGCCCGCATCGCCCGGACCTCTACGGCCGCACCGGCCATTACGTGGACCGGATCCTCAAGGGGGCAGACCCCGGCGAACTCCCCATCGAGAGGCCGATCCGGTTCGAACTCGCGCTCAACCTCAGGACCGCGCGGGCGCTCGGCCTGACGATCCCGCCCGCGCTCCTCGCCCGCGCCGACGAGGTGATCGAATGAGACGCCGGACGTTCATCGCAAGCCTTTTCCTGGTCGCGGCTCACCCGGCGCGCGCTCAGCGGCGCCCGGCGCGGATCGGCTTCCTTGCGACGCGTTCGGACACACACGATTCCCACGTCTTTTTCGACGCGTTCAAACAGGGCATGGGCGAACACGGCTATGTCGACGGCCGCGACGTCGTCATCGAGGTCCGGGGCGCCGACGGCATGGTCGAACGATTCCCGGACCGGGCGCGGGAACTCGTCGATCTCGACCTCGATCTCGTCGTCGCGACCAATTCCCTCGCCGCCCGGGCGATGCAGGAGGCGACCGCCGTCGTCCCGATCGTCGTCGCCGTCATGGGCGATCCGGTCGGAGACGGGCTCGTCGCCAGCCTCGCGCACCCGGGGGGCAACATCACGGGCCTGACCTTCCTCGGCCCGGCGCTGGTCCCGAAACGTCTCGCCCTGCTCAAGGAAGCCATGCCGGCCCTCTCTCGGGTGGCCGCGCTGTGGCACCCCGGTGCCTACGG
Organism: Beijerinckiaceae bacterium; assembly: GCA_035540795.1. Taxonomy (GTDB): domain Bacteria; phylum Pseudomonadota; class Alphaproteobacteria; order Rhizobiales; family Beijerinckiaceae; genus JAJKJG01. Next base: position 5,430 of record DATLFZ010000366.1, read on the forward strand.
CGAGCGCACGATGAGCACGATGACGAAGGAGGCCGAGGAAGCCGCACACGGCCTGCGCATCGATCTCCGGTTCGTGGCCGCGCGCGGGCCGCACGAGATCAGCGGGGCGTTCGGCACGATTTCGAGCGAGCGCGCGGATGCCTTGCTGGTGTTCCCGAGCCCGATGCTGTTCGCCGAGCGGCGGCAGGTCGTGGAGCTCTCGTCGAGCCATCGATTGCCGTCGATGTCGATGGGCCGGGAATTCGCCGAACTCGGAGGGCTCATGTCGTACGGGGCGAGCCTCCTCGACCTGCACCGTCGTGCCGCCGGCCTCGTGGACCGCATCCTCAAGGGCGACAAGGCCGAGCAGCTCCCCGTCCAGGTTCCGACGAAGTTCGACTTCGTCATCAACCTCAAGACCGCGCAAGCCCTGGACATCGCGATCCCGCCCACCCTCCTCGCTCGCGCCGACGAGGTCATCGAATGAGGCGGCGGGAGTTCGTCGCGTCTGTAGGCGCTCTCGCCGCGTGGCCGTTCGAAACTCGTGCTCAATCGCAGCCTCTGCCGCGGCTCGGCTTGTTGCTGGCGAATCGCGGCCCGGCGCGCGCGACGATCCTTCGGAGCCTGGAGGCCCGGGGCTACGTTCACGGACGGAGCATCCTCATCGAGGAGCGGCACGCGGAAGGGGAGTTGGAGCGGCTGCCGGCGCTCGCGCAAGAGCTCGTGTCGCTTCCGGTCGACGTGATAGTCGCCGTCGCGGCCTCGGCCACCATAGCGGCCCGGCAGGCCACGCGGACCATTCCCATCGTCATGGTCCATGCCGGCGACCCGGTCGGCCACGGGCTGATCGAGAGCCTCGCGCGACCCGGCGGAAACGTGACCGGAACCACCTCCCACGTACCGGAGATCGTCGGCAAGGCGGTGACCATCCTGCATGAGCTCGTGCCCGGCATCACGCGGCTAACTCTACTGGTGGTCCCCTCGAATTCCGGCGCGGCCTTGTCGGTCCAGCAGGCACGACTCGCCGCAAGTCACCTGGGCGTGGACCTGACCGTCGTCGGCATCGAACGCGCGGCCGAACTCCCGGCGGCCTTCGAGACGATTGTCCGATCGCGGGCCGATGCGCTGGTCGTGGCGGGTGAACCAATGCTCCTCACGAACCGCCTACTTTTATTCGAGTTCGCCGATAGCGCCCGATTGCCCACAATGTACATGCTGACCGAGTTCGTGCGCGACGGCGGCCTCATCGGCTACGGTTTCGTCGCCGCCGAACATCATCAGCTCGTCGGCGAGTACGTCCACAAGATCCTGACCGGGGCGAAACCCGCCGAGCTTCCGGTCGCGCAGTCGACGCGGTTCGCACTTCACATCAATCTGAACACGGCGAAAAAGCTCGGGATCTCACCGCCGCCGGCGCTCCTCGCCCGCGCCGACGAGGTGATCGAGTAACGAAACGGGTTGGATCCGTCCGCCGAATAGGATCGAGGAGCGCGCGGCGGCGGACGCCCCGCCGACGGCACGGAACCTATCCCGGTCCCCTGCCCCGGGCGGGGCCGCCGCCCATGCGGACCTCGATCTCGAATTCCTGCGAATCCTGCGGCGGCACCAGAAGCCCCTCCTCCACCAGGGTGAAGGGCGCCTGGGCGGCGCCGGGCGGGATCGTCACGGCGACGCGGCGGCTGCGGCTGGCGATGATCCGGTCGCGGCGCTTGATCACCACCTGGACCGGGGCTTCGTAGCGGCCCGGCCCGCCGGCGGGTCCGATCAGGGCCCGGCCCTCGATCCCGACCCGGACCAGGATCGAGCCGTCCTCGGCCGCGAGGCACTCCCGGGCGAGGGTGCCGAGCGCGATCTGGCTGCGCAGGGCCTGCGGATCGCCGGTGCGGCCGCCGTAGCTCTGCACCGCCGCGGCCCCGTCCGGCACCCACACGGGCGGGCAGTGGAAAACCTCCTCGGCGATGGCGGCGCGGGTCGCCGCGACCTGCGGCGGCGGCTCGTTGCCGAAGATCCCCGACAGGGGGCTTCCCGCCGTGGTGCACGCGGCGAGACCGGCGCACAGGGCGGTCGCGGCGATGGTCCTCAGGTTCATGGCGCCCCCCCTCAGGGCAGTTTGTCGAAGCCGGGGCCGAACCCCTTGAGCGACACCGGGATGCCGATGCCCTCCTCCGGGGTCTGGAACACGATGAAGGTCGCGGTCTGGCCCTTGCGCAGCTGCTCGATCAGCGCGTCCTCGAGCACGACCTCGGCGACGCAGCCGGTCGTCAGGCAGCGCACGAAGCCCGCCCGGCCGATGTCGTCCTGGTCGATGCGCAGGCCGAGCCCGGCCGGAAGCAGCACCCCCAGCGGCGCCACCACCCGCAGGAGCCGGCTCTTGCCGTCCGCGGTCTTGAGCACGATGACGAGGAGCGTGAGGTTCGGCCGGTCCTCGGCGGCGACGTTCTGGACGAGCGCGCATTGCTCGGTGCGGGCGCCGGCCGGGGTCTCGCAGCGCAGCTGCCAGTCGGCGAAGGTCTCCTTGACGACGCCCTGCGCCGCCGCCGGGGTGGCGAGGAGGAGCCCGGCCGCGGCCGCGGGCAGGAGGTGGGGGAATTTCGACAAATCCGCTGTCCTCGGTCGGCGGCACGGCGGCGCGGAGCCGGTCGTCGGCGGCGTTCCGATCACGCGCTATCGCCCGAGTCAAGCCGCGCCGACGCCGTTCCGGCACCGGATTGCGGCCGTTTCGGGCCGATATGACGCACGAACTCCGGCCAAAGCGCCCGTTGCGCTTCAGCCGCCGTTGTGGTCTTTGACGCCGATCAATCGAGATGGCACCGCCCCGGCCGCGGGACGCTCCGCGCCGCGCCCGTTCCAGCCCCGGCGTCCCCCGGCCATCCAGCCAGACAGGAGCTTGGAAGAACCGATGCGGATCGAGAGGTTTGGATCTTTCTCGGCCCTGGGGCTGCTGATGCTGGTGGCCGGGACCGCGACGGCTCTCGCGGCGGACGGCCTCGCCCACAACTGGCAGCTCGGCATGCCGGAGCCGGCCAGCAACGTGGCCCGCGGCGTCGACGTCTTCCACACGTATCTCGTCTGGCTCGTCACGTTGATCTCGCTGTTCGTGCTGGCGCTCCTCGTCGTCTGCGTCGTGCGCTACAACGAGAACGCCAACCCGGTGCCCTCGCGCACGACCCACAACACCATGCTCGAGGTCGCCTGGACCATCGTGCCGGTGCTGATCCTGGTCGCGATCGCGGTGCCGTCGTTCCGGCTCCTGCGCGAGCAGCTCGTCATCCCGCAGCACGACATCGTCGTGAAGGCGACGGGCTATTCCTGGTACTGGGGCTACGAGTACCCCGCCGACCAGGGCGGCTTCCGCTTCGAATCCAACATGGTGCCGGAAGGCGAGCTGAAGCCCGGCCAGCCGCGCCTGCTCGCGGTCGACAACGAGATGGTCGTGCCCGTCGGCAAGGTCGTGAAGCTGCAGGTCACCGCGGGCGACGTGCTGCACGCGTTCGGCGTGCCGCATTTCGGCATCATGATCGACGCCGTTCCCGGGCGTCTCAACGAGACCTGGTTCAGGCCCGAGCGCACCGGCGTGTATTACGGCCAGTGCCGGGAGCTGTGCGGCAACGGCCACCCGTACATGCCGATCGCGGTGCGCGTGGTGACCGAGCAGGAATACGCCGCGTGGCTCGAACAGGCGAAGACGCGCTTCGCCCGCATCGACGGCGCCGGCGAGGTCCGGGTCGCCGAGAGCCGCTGAACGCACGAACAGAGGACCAAGAGGTCTCGACATGGCATACGCAGCCCACGCCGATCACCACGACGACCACACCCCGACCGGGTGGCGGCGGTGGATGTACTCCACCAACCACAAGGACATCGGCACCCTCTACCTGATCTTCTCGTTCTGCGCGGGCCTCGTGGGCGCGGCGCTCTCGATCGCCATGCGGCTCGAGCTGCAGGAGCCGGGCCTCCAGTTCTTCGCCAACCCGCAGGCCTTCAACGTGTTCGTCACCGGGCACGGCCTCATCATGGTGTTCTTCCTGGTGATGCCGGCGCTGATCGGCGGCTTCGGCAACTGGTTCGTGCCGCTGATGATCGGGGCGCCCGACATGGCGTTCCCGCGCATGAACAACATCTCGTTCTGGCTCACCGTGGCCGGCTTCTTCCTCCTGATCCTGTCCCTGTTCTTCGAGGGCGCGCCGGGGTCGCTCGGCTTCGGCGGCGGCTGGACGGTCTACCCGCCGCTCGCGACGGTCGGGCATCCGGGACCGGCGCTCGACTTCGCCATCCTGTCGCTGCACCTCGCCGGCGCGGCCTCGATCCTCGGCGCCATCAACTTCATCACCACGATCCTGAACATGCGCGCGCCGGGCATGACCCTGCACAAGATGCCGCTGTTCGCCTGGTCGATCCTGGTGACCGCCTTCCTGCTCCTGCTCGCCCTGCCGGTGCTGGCGGGGGCGATCACGATGCTCCTCACCGACCGCAACTTCGGCACGACCTTCTTCGCGCCCGAGGGCGGCGGCGACCCGATCCTGTACCAGCACCTGTTCTGGTTCTTCGGCCACCCCGAAGTCTACATCATGATCCTGCCGGCCTTCGGCATCGTCTCGCACATCATCTCGACCTTCTCGCGCAAGCCGATCTTCGGCTATCTCGGCATGGCCTACGCGATGGTGGCGATCGGCGTGGTCGGCTTCGTGGTGTGGGCGCACCACATGTACACGGTCGGCCTGACCCTGCAGACGCAGGCCTATTTCGTGTTCGCCACGATGGTGATCGCGGTGCCGACCGGCATCAAGATCTTCTCGTGGATCGCCACGATGTGGGGCGGCTCGATCCGCTTCACCGCCGCCATGTACTGGGCGATCGGCTTCATCTTCCTGTTCACGGTGGGCGGGGTCACCGGCGTGGTCCTGGCCAACGCCGCCGTCGACCGGCACCTGCACGACACCTACTACGTGGTGGCGCACTTCCACTACGTGCTGTCGCTCGGCGCCGTGTTCATGATCTTCGCCGGCGTGTACTACTGGTTCCCGAAGATGACCGGCTACGTCATCCCGGAATGGATCGGCAAGACCCACTTCTGGATCTCGTTCGTCGGCGCCAACGTGCTGTTCTTCCCGATGCACTTCCTCGGGCTCGCCGGGATGCCGCGGCGCTACGCCGACTACCCGGACGCCTATGCGGGCTGGAACTTCATCTCGTCGATCGGCTCGTACATCTTCTTCGCGGGCGTGATCTTCTTCATCTGGGGCGTCGTCTCGGCCTTCCGCAACAAGGTGGTCGCGGCGCCGAACCCCTGGGGCGAAGGGGCCACCACGCTGGAATGGACGCTGCCTTCGCCGCCCCCGTTCCACCAGTACGAGACGCTGCCGCGCATCGCGGACACCCACCACTGAGCCCGGGCGGGCGGCTCCGCGCCGCCCGCTCCCCCGCCCGCCCGCGGTCTCGACCGGACCCGGGTCGGCGAGGCGCCGTTCTCCCCCGCGGCGCGTTGTGACGATACGAGCATGACCACCGCACGAGACAGCCTCGCAAGCGTCGAGCCGGCCGCCGCCACCGGCGAGGTCGGCGACTACCTCGCGCTCCTCAAGCCGCGGGTGATGTCCCTCGTCGTCTTCACGGCCCTCGTCGGCATGGTCGTGGCGCAGGGGCCGGTGCATCCGGTCATCGCCTTCGCCGCGCTCGTGATGATCGCGATCGGGGCGGGGGCGTCCGGCTGCCTCAACATGTGGTGGGACGCGGACGTGGACGCGCTCATGTCCCGCACCCGCAAGCGGCCGATCCCGGACGGGCGCATCGCCCCGGAGGAGGCTTTGTCCTTCGGCCTCGCCCTCGCGGTCGGTTCCGTGCTCGGCCTCGGCCTCGTCGCCAACTGGGTGGCGGCCGGGCTCCTCGCCTTCACGATCTTCTTCTACGCCGTCGTCTACTCGATGTGGCTGAAGCGCTGGACCGCGCAGAACATCGTCATCGGCGGCGCCGCCGGCGCCTTCCCGCCGATGATCGGCGAGGCGGCGGTGACCGGCGGCTTCGGGATCGAGGGCCTCGTCCTGTTCGCCCTCATCTTCCTGTGGACGCCGCCGCATTTCTGGGCCCTGGCCCTCGTCAAGTCCGGCGACTACGCCCGGGCCGGCATCCCGATGATGCCGAACGTCGCCGGGCCCGATTCCACCCGCCGGCAGATCCTCGCCTACACCCTCGTGCTCGCGCCGGCGGGCCTCGCCCCCGCCCTCCTCGGCTTCGGCGGCGTCGCCTACGCCGCCGTGGCGACGCTCGGCGGCATGGCCATGGTGGCGCTCGCCGTCCAGGTCCACCGGCTGCGGCAGGGCGAGCCGGCGGCGCGGGCCGCCCAGCACCTGTTCGGCTTCTCGATCCTCTATCTCTTCGCCCTGTTCGCGGCGCTTCTCGCCGAGCACGGCCTCGGCCTGATGCGGCCGCTCTGGAGCCTGTGGTGACGCCGGACCCGAAGCGGGGGCCCACCCCCGAGGAGGCGCGCCGCCGGCGCAACCGGTCGATCGCCATCGCCCTCGCGCTCGGCGCCCTCGCCCTCCTGTTCTACGCGGTCACGGTCGTGAAGCTCGGGCCGCAGATCATCAACCGGCCGATGTGACCATGGCAGCCTCCTCGCCCGCGCAAGACCGCGCCATCCGCCGCACCGCCTTCTTCTGCGCCGGCTTCGCGGCGCTCATGGTCGGCGCCGCCTTCGCCGCCGTGCCGCTCTACGACCTCTTTTGCCGGGTCACCGGCTTCGACGGAACGCCGGTGATCGGGCGGGCGCCCTCGGGGCGCGTCCTCGACCGGCCGATCGCGGTCCGCTTCGACGCCAACGTCGCCCCCGGCCTCGACTGGCGCTTCGCCGCCGAGACGGCGCAGGTCTCGGTCAAGCCGGGCGAGACGACGACGATCTTCTACAAGGTCCGCAACGCCGGCCGCGCCGCGAGCGCGGGCGTCGCCACCTTCAACGTGCAGCCGGCGCTGGCCGGCGCCTATTTCGTGAAGATCCAGTGCTTCTGCTTCCAGGAGCAGCGGCTCGAGGCGGGCGCCGAGATGGACTTTCCGGTGGTGTTCTACATCGACCCGGCGATCGCGGACGATCCCAACGTCAAGGACCTGCACGCGATCACCCTGTCCTACACCTACTTTCCCGCCCGCAACGGCCAGCCCGTGACCACCTCGGCCGCCGCCGCGCGGCCGGGCAACTGAGCGGCGTGACAAGGGCCGGGGAAGCGGCTTAAAGCGAAGCAAGATCGAGGCGACGGAGAACACGATGGCCGAGGCCCACGCCAAGCGACACGACTACCACCTCGTGGACCCGAGCCCGTGGCCGCTGATCGGGTCGATCTCGGCCTTCACCATGGCGGTCGGCTTCGTCTTCATGGTCAAGGGGCTGCCGCTGCTCGGCCTGCGCATCGGCCCGTACCTTTTCGGCGCCGGCGTCATCGGCGTCGCCTATACGATGGCGAGCTGGTGGATCGACGTCACCCGCGAGGCGACCTACGAGGGTCACCACACCCGGGTGGTGCAGCTCCACCACCGCTACGGCATGATCATGTTCATCGCCTCCGAGGTGATGTTCTTCGTCGCCTGGTTCTGGGCCTATTTCGACGCGGCGCTCTATCCGGCCGATCCGCCCCAGATCCAGCGCGCCGAGGTGCTCGGCGGGGTGTGGCCGCCCCGGGGGATCGAGACCTTCGACCCCTGGCACCTGCCCCTCCTCAACACCCTGATCCTGCTCACCTCCGGCACGACGGTGACCTGGGCCCACCACGCCCTCCTGCACAACGACCGCCAGGGGCTGAAATGGGGCCTGTGGCTCACCATCGTGCTCGCGGTCCTGTTCACCGCGGTGCAGGCCTACGAGTACAGCCACGCCGCCTTCAACTTCTCGGGCAACATCTACGGCGCCACCTTCTTCATGGCGACCGGCTTCCACGGCGCCCACGTCATCATCGGCACGATCTTCCTCTCGGTGTGCCTGTACCGGGTCTATCTCGGGCACTTCACGCCGCAGCAGCATCTCGGCTTCGAGTTCGCCGCCTGGTACTGGCACTTCGTCGACGTGGTCTGGCTGTTCCTGTTCGCGGCGATCTACGTCTGGGGCGCCGGGACGCCCGCCGCGCACTAACCGGAGCGGCCGCGGACGCCTACATGAGGGGCGGCGAAAGCCGCCCTTCTTCTTTTCCGACCCCTCGGGAGACGTCGTGTCGCGTTCCGGTCAAAACCCGTCCCCCTGGCTCACCGGCATCAAGGGCTGTTGCCCCCGCTGCGGCGAGGGGCGCCTCTTTCGGGGCTATCTCACCCTCGCCCCCCGCTGCGAGCGCTGCGGCCTCGACTTCTCCTTCGCCGATTCGGGGGACGGACCGGCCTTCTTCGTCATGTCGATCGTCGGGTTCCTGGTGGTCGGGCTCGCGCTCTTCGTCGAGTTCACCTGGGAGCCGCCGATCTGGCTCCACCTCGTCATGTGGACGGTCCTGGCGGTCGCCTTGAGCCTCGTCCTCACCCGCCCGGCCAAGGGCATCCTGGTGGCGCTCCAATTCGCGCACCGGGCCGAGGAAGGGCGGCTCGAACGTTGAGCGCCGCCTCGCCCTGGCGCTCCCTCGCCGCGCCGGCCGTCGCGAGCCTGATCGCGCTCGCGATCCTCCTCGGGCTCGGCACCTGGCAGCTCCAGCGCGGGGCCTGGAAGCAGGAGATCGTCGCGCAGATCCAGGCGCGCGCCTACGGCGACCCGGTCCCCGTTGCAGGCGAGCGCGACTTCCAGCGCCTCGCCGGGGAGGAGTACCGCCGCGTCCGCCTCGCCGGGGTTTTTCTGCATGACCGGGAGGCGCACGTGCACGGGCTGATGGCGGCGCAGCGCGGCCAGCCCGTCCAGGGCTTCTACGTCCTGACGCCGCTCCGTCTCGCCGACGGGTCGCACGTGATCGTCAACCGCGGCTTCGTTCCGACGGAGCTGCGCGATCCCGAGCGCCGCGCCGCCGGGCAGATCGCGGGCGAGGTCGAGGTGGTGGGCCTCGTGCGTGCGCCCGAGGCGCGCGGCTGGTTCGTGCCCGCCGACGAGCCCGCCCGGAACCGCTGGTTCACCCGCGACCCCCTCGCGGTCGCGAAGGCGCAGGGCCTCGCCCGCCCCGCCCCGTTCCTCGTCGACGCGGACGCGACGCCGAACCCGGGCGGATGGCCGCGGGGCGGCCAGACCCGGCTCGACATCCCGGACAACCACCTGCAATACGCGCTGACCTGGTTCGGCCTGGCGCTGACGCTGGTCGGGGTGTTCGCCGCCTTCGTCTGGCGGCGGCTGCACCCCGGCGAGGGCGACCATCTGGCGCCGGACCGGCCCTGACATCGGGAGAGAACATGCTCCACGTCTCGACCCGCGGCGAAGCGCCGGCGATCGGCTTCACCGACGCCCTCCTGACCGGCCTCGCCCGCGACGGCGGCCTGTACCTGCCGCAGGCCTGGCCGGCCCTGTCGCGCGAGACGATCGCCGGGCTCGCCGGGCGGCCCTACGCCGACGCCGCCGCGGCGGTGCTGTCGCCCCTCGTGGACGGGGAGATCCCGCAAGCGGACTTCGCCCGCATGGTCGCGGAGGCCTATGCGGGCTTCCGCCACCCGGCCGTCTGCCCGCTCGTCCAGGTCGGCGACAACCTGTTCGTGCTCGAGCTCTTCCACGGCCCGACCCTCGCTTTCAAGGACCTCGCCATGCAGCTGCTCGGGCGGCTCATGGACCATGCGCTGGCCGCCCGCGGCGCCCGCGCCACCATCGTCGGCGCGACCTCGGGCGACACCGGCGGCGCCGCCGTCGAGGCCTTTCGCGGGCTCGAGCGGGTCGATGTTTTCGTCCTCTACCCGCACGGGCGGGTCTCCGAGGTGCAGCGCCGGCAGATGACCACCGCGGCCGGGGACAACGTCCACCTCCTCGCGGTCGAGGGCACGTTCGACGACTGCCAGGCGATCGTGAAGGGCCTGTTCAACCACGCCCGCTTCCGCGACGAGCTCCAGCTCTCGGGCGTGAACTCGATCAACTGGGCCCGGGTCGCCGCCCAGGCGGTGTACTACTTCACCGCGGCGACCGCCCTCGGCGGGCCGCACCGTCCGGTCTCGTTCTCGGTGCCGACCGGCAATTTCGGCGACGTGCTCGCCGGCTGGGTCGCCAAGCGCATGGGGCTGCCGGTCGGGCGCCTGATGGTCGCGACCAACGCCAACGACATCCTCGCCCGCACGCTCGCGACCGGCGCCTACGAGATCCGCGGCGTCGTGCCGACCACCTCCCCCTCCATGGACATCCAGGTCTCCTCGAACTTCGAGCGCCTCCTGTTCGAGGTGCTGGACCGGGACGGGGCGGCGGTGCGCGGCCTCATGGGAAGCCTCGCCCAGGCACGCGCCTTCGCGGTGCCGCCGCAGGCGCTCGCCCGGATGCGCGAGGACTTCTCCGCCGCCTGCGTGCCCGAGGACGCGGTCGCGGAGGAGATGCGCGCGACCTGGCGCGAGGCCGACTACCTTCTCGACCCGCACAGCGCCGTCGGCCTGCGCGCCGGCCGCGCGCTCCTCGCCGACGCGCCGCAGGTTCCGGTCGTCGCCCTCGCGACCGCCCATCCGGCCAAGTTCCCGGACGCGGTGGAGCGGGCCACCGGGCACCGCCCGGAACTGCCGGCCCATCTCGCCGACCTCCTCGACCGGCCCGAGCGCCTGACGATCGTCCCGAACGACCAGGCGGCCGTCGAGACCTTCGTGCGCGGGCACGCCCGCGCCGTCCGGGGCGCCGCCGCATGAACAGGCACTTTTCCCGCGACGGGGGCATCCGGGTCCGCATCGACCGCCTGCCGAACGGCGTCACGGTCGCGACCGAGGCGATGCCGCACGTGGCCACCGCGACCCTCGGCGTCTGGGTCGGCGCGGGCTCGCGCCACGAGCGCGAGGACGAGCACGGCCTGTCGCACCTCATCGAGCACATGGCCTTCAAGGGCACCGAGCGGCGCACCGCCCGGGCCATCGCCGAGGACATCGAGAACGTCGGCGGCGAGATCAACGCGGCCACCAGCGTCGAGTACACCTGCTACACCGCCCGGGTGCTCGGCGAGGACATCGACGTCGCCCTCGACGTCCTCGGCGACATCCTCACCGCGTCGAGCTTCGAGGACGCCGAGCTCGCCCGCGAAAAGGGCGTGATCCTGCAGGAATACGCCAGCGTCGAGGACACGCCGGACGAGCTCGTCTTCGACGCCTTCATGGAGACCGCCTTCACCGGCCAGGCGATCGGGCGACCGATCCTCGGCCGCCCCGAGACGATCCGCTCCTTCGACGCCCCGATGATCCGGGCCTTCATGGACCGGGAATACGCCCCCGAACGCATGGTGCTCGCGGCCGCCGGCGCGGTCGAGCACGAGGCCGTGGTCGCCGCGGCCCAGCGCTTCTTCGGGTCGATGCCGCCGCGGGAGGCGGCCGCGAGCGGCTCCCCCGCCGCCTATTCGGGCGGCGAGCGGCGCATCCTGCGCAAGCTCGAACAGGCCAACCTCGTCATCGGCCTGCCCGGCTGCTCGTTCAAGGACGAGCGCTACTACGCCACCCACATGTTCGCGCAGATCCTCGGCGGCGGGCTCACCTCGCGCCTGTGGCACGAGGTGCGCGAGACCCGCGGCCTCGCCTACGAGGTCGGCGCCTTCCACTGGCCGTTCTCCGATTGCGGCCTGTTCGGCATCAGCGCCGGCACGGCGGCGGCGGACGTGCCGCAATTCGTCGACGTGACCCTCGACTGCGCCCGCGCGGCCGTGCGCGACGTCGAGGGAAACGAGGTCGAGCGCGCCAAGTCCCAGCTCAAGGTCGCCCTCCTCTCCGCCCTCGAGACCCCGGCCGGGCGGGTCGAGCGCGACGCCCGCCAGCTCCTCGCCTGGGGCCGCATCATCCCGAGCGAGGAGATCGTGGAGCGGGTCGACCGGGTCGGCGTCGACGAGGTCCGGGCCGCCGGCGCGGCGCTCCTGTCCGGCACGCCGACCCTCGCGGCGATCGGGCCGGTGCGCAAGGCGCCCTCCCTCGAAGTCCTCGCCCGCAGGCTCCGGGCCTGACCCATCCCGATTTCGCCGCAAAGCCCGCTCAAGGAAACGGCAACCAAGGGGAACCGGCGACGCGGGTCGCGTCGATCGCCTGCGGACAAGGGCGGCGTCGTCCGTCCGCCTTCCTTGCCCCGAAGCGCGAGCGCCGGTACGAGTGGACATCCATGTGGCGAGAGCACCACGCATTGCGGATCGTCTGCGCGTTCGTCTTCTCCGTTCTGGCGCTCCTCGTCCTTCCCTCGTCCGGCCGTGCCGTCGAGGCGGTGCGGGTCGGGCTCGAAGCGGCCGCCATCGACCTGACCCCCGCGATCGAGCGCTACCGCTCCGACGGCGACGAGATCCGCATCTCGACCGCGCCCGGCCGCGACGGCATCGTCCGCCGCATCGCCGTCAAGGCGCGTGAGGCCGGCGCCCAGCCCGAGTGGATCGTCTTCGCCCTCACCAACGACACCGACGAGCAGATCGACCGGCTCCTCGTGGCGCCCCATTTCCGGCTCGTCGGCTCCGGGGTGATCTGGCCGGACCTCGGCGCCTCGCGCATCGCCGCGATCACCGCGAGCCAGGGCATCCGTCCCGAGCGCGAGGACAGCCCCGAGGCGGACGTCTTCCTCATCACCCTCGATCCCGGCACCACGGTCACCTTCGTCGCCGAGCTGCGCACGCCCAACGTCCCCCAGCTGTACCTCTGGGAGCAGGACGCCTACCGCAAGAAGGTCAACGGGCTGACCCTCTACAAGGGCATCATCATCGGCATCGCCGGCCTGCTCGCCCTGTTCCTGACCATCGTCTTCGTGGTCAAGGGCGCGCTCATCTTCCCGGCCGCGGCGGCCCTCGCCTGGGCGGTCTTCGCCTATGCCTGCATCGATTTCGGCTTCTTCCAGCGGGTCTTCCCGGTCACCGAGACGACCGAGCGGGTGTACCGGGCGGCCGCCGAGGCGGTGCTCGCCGCGACGCTGCTGGTGTTCCTGTTCGCGTATCTCAACCTCAACCGCTGGCACGTGCGCTACAGCCACGTCACCGCGGTCTGGCTCCTGTTCCTCGGCGCCCTCGTCGGGCTCGCCCTGTTCGACCCGGCGATCGCCTCCGGTGTGGCGCGCATCTCCGTCGCCGCCGTCGCCGGGATCGGCTTCCTTCTCGTCGTCCACCTCGCGGCCCACGGCTACGACCGGGCGGTGATGCTGATCCCGACCTGGCTCCTCCTCGTCGTGTGGGTCGCAGCCGCCGGCTTCACGGTGATGGGCTATCTCGCCGCCGACCTCGTCCAGCCGGCCCTCATCGGCGCCCTCGTGCTCATCGTCATGCTGATCGGCTTCACGGTCATGCAGCACGCCTTCGCCGGGGGCATCATCGGGCACGGGCTCGTCAGCGACACCGAGCGCCAGGCCCTCGCCCTGTCGGGCGCCGGCGACACCGTGTTCGACTGGGACGTGCCCGGCGACCGCATCTTCGTCGGCCCGGAGGTCGAGCAGCAGCTCGGACTCCGGCGCGGCGAGCTCGAGGGCCCGGCCTCGGCCTGGCTCGACCTCATGCACCCGTTCGACGTCGACCGCTACCGGGCCTCCCTCGACGCGATGATCGAGGAGCGCCGGGGCCGCATCGTCCAGGATTTCCGCATGCGCGCCCCGAGCGGGCCGTACCACTGGTTCCGCCTCAAGGCGCGCCCGGTGGTCGGCTCCGACGGCGAGGTCATCCGCATCATCGGCACCATCGCCGACGTGACGGACAGCAAGACCGCGGAGGAGCGCCTCCTCCACGACGCGGTCCACGACAACCTGACCGGCCTGCCGAACCGGCAGCTCTTCGCCGACCGGCTCGAGGCGGCCCTCGCCTTCGCGGCGCAGGACGCGGCGATCGCGCCGACGGTGATCCTCGTCGACCTCGACCGCTTCAAGCAGGTCAACGACGAGATCGGCTTCTCGGCGGGGGATTCGATCCTGCTCACGGTGTCGCGCCGGCTCGGCCGCCTGCTGCGGCCGCAGGACACGCTCGCCCGCTTCTCCGGCGACGAATTCGCGATCATCCTTCTGTCGGAACGGGTTCCCGAGCGCGTCCTCGGGGTGGCGGAGACGATGCGCCGGGCGATCGCCACGCCGATCACCTACGCCGAGCGCGAGATCTTCCTCACCGCCTCGATCGGCGTGGTGCTGCACGACCCGCAGGAGCCCCTGCGCGGGGACGAGATCCTCAAGAACGGCGAGATCGCCATGGTGGCGGCCAAGCGCCACGGCGGCGACCGGGTCGAGCTCTTCGTCCCGGAGATGCGGGCCGAGCGCAAGGACCGGCTCTCGCTCGAGAGCGACCTGCGCCGGGCCCTCGACCGGGGCGAGATCAAGGTCGCGTTCCAGCCGATCGTGCGCCTCGAGGACCGCACCATCGCCGGGTTCGAGGCCCTCTTGCGGTGGGACCATCCCCGCCTCGGCCGGGTCGGGCCGCAGACCTTCATCCCCATCGCCGAGGAGACCGGCCTCATCGTCGACCTCGGCGTGTTCGCCCTCGAACGGACCGGGCGGGAGCTCGCCGCCTGGCAGCGGGCCCTCGAAGTCGACCCGCCGATCTTCGCCAGCGTCAACGTGTCGAGCCGCCAGCTCCTGCGTCACGACCTCCTGCAGGACGTGAAGACCGTCCTCGCCCGGACCGGCGTCCACCCCGGCTCGCTCAAGCTCGAACTGACCGAGAGCCTGGTGATGGAGAACCCGGAATACGCCGCGCAGATGCTGCAGCGGATCCGCGATCTCGGCGCCGGGCTGTCGCTCGACGATTTCGGCACCGGCTACTCGGCCCTGTCCTACCTCCAGCGCTTCCCCTTCGACACGATCAAGATCGACCAGTCCTTCGTGCGGCAGATGTCGAACGGCAAGGGCGTCATCCTGCGCTCGATCGTGAAGCTCGCGCAGGAGCTCGGCATGGAGGTCGTCGCGGAAGGGGCCGAGAGCGAGTCGGACGCGATCGAGCTCTACCAGATCGGCTGCCAATACGCGCAGGGCTACGCCTTCGGCGAGCCGATGACGGCCCTGCAGGCGCGCCAGCTCGTCGGCGCCGCGCCCGAGGCGGCGTGATCAGGCGTGGCCGGCGTCGGTCGAGAGCATGGCGGGGTCGACGCCGATCTTGCGCAGGGCGCGCTCGTAGCGCAGGTCCGCCGCGGCGTGGAAGATCAACTCCGGGTCGGCCGGGCAGTTGAGCCAGCCGTTCGCCTGGATCTCGCTCTCGAGCTGGCCCGCCGACCAGCCGGCGTAGCCGAGCGCGAGCAGCGCGCTC
>DATLFZ010000367.1:0-3354 GCA_035540795.1 Beijerinckiaceae bacterium
GTGCTGATCGGCTCGGCCGAGCGCGGCAACGGCGTCACCCGCCTGCTCAAGGCGCTCCGCCACGAGGCGCCGAGCCTCGCCGCGACCCGGGCCCGCCTCGGCGTCCCGGAGAGCGGCCCGCCGCTGGCGCAGGTGCTCAAGTCCCTGCACACCACCCACGGCGGCAAGATGTCGATCGCCCGGGTGATGCGCGGCGCCTTCAAGGAGGGCGACACGGTCACCGGCTCCCGCGGGGCCGAGACCCGCATCGCCGGCCTCGTCGGGCTCATGGGCGCCGCGACGAACCGCATCCCCGAATGCCGGGAGGGCATGGTCGCGGGCTTCACCCGGCTCGAGGGCATCGCCACCGGGGACGCCTTCTCCGCCGGCAAGGCCCGGCCGGAGCCGATCCTGTCGGTCGCCCCGCCCGAGCCGGTCTACTCCCTCGCCCTGCGGGTGAAGGACCGCAAGGACGACGTGCGCCTCACCGCGGCTTTGGGCAAGATCGTCGAGGAGGACCCGGCCCTCACCCTCGACCACAATGCCGAGCTCGGCGAGATGCGCCTGCTCGGCCAGGGCGAGATGCACCTGCGGGTCGCGGTCGAGCGCCTGCAGTCGCGCTTCCAGGTCGGCGTCGACCTCGAGAAGCCGAAGGTCGGCTATTGCGAGACCATCAAGGCGCCGTCGAGCGCCCGCGGCCGCCACAAGAAGCAGACCGGCGGCCACGGCCAGTTCGGCGATTGCGTGCTCGAGGTGCGCCCGCTGCCCCGGGGCGAGGGCTTCGTCTTCGAGGACCGGATCACCGGGGGCGTGGTGCCGCGCCAGTACATCCCCTCGGTCGAGACCGGCGTCCGCGACTTCCTCAAGCGGGGGCCGCTCGGCTTCCCCGTGGTCGACCTCGCGGTGACGCTCACCGACGGCTCCTACCACACGGTCGACTCCTCGGACGCGGCGTTCCAGGCGGCGGCGCGGCTCGCCATGTCCGAGGCGCTTCCGAAGGCGAAGCCGGTCCTGCTCGAGCCGATCCTCGCCGTCGAGATCGCGATCCCGACCGAGGCCATGTCGAAGGCGACGGCCCTCGTCTCGGGCCGGCGGGGCCAGATCCTCGGCTACGATTCGCGCCCCGGTTGGCAGGGCTGGGACGTGCTCAACGCCATGATCCCGGCCTCCGAGATCGGCGATCTGATCGTCGAGCTGCGCTCGGCCACGGCCGGCGTCGGCACCTTCTCGACCCGGTTCGACCACATGGCCGAGCTCAGCGGCCGCCCGGCCGAACTCGTCATGGCGGCCCAGAAGAGCGCCGCCGCCTGACCGCGGCCCCGGACCGCCCGCCACCGCGCGGGCGGTCCGAGCCGTCGGCACGCGAAGGGCACCGAGGTGGCACCGCGCGAGTCACCCGGAACGGCGTAGAGCGGTCATTGCGAGAGGTCGCGCCGCCGGCAGGCTACGCGGTGCCCGGAGGCGTCCGGACCCTCACGCGCCCGCAGCGTCGACCCAGGGGTTGGCCCCTAGGCCGGCAGGACGATCACCTTCGTCTTGACCGGCGTCCGGTCGTACAGGTGCATCATGTCCTGCGTGAGGAGGCCCACACAGCCGCTCGTGATGCCCGAGCCGATCGACTCGACATCGCTGCTGGCGTAGATCGTGTAGAGCGTGTAGGCGCCGTTCTGGTACAGGTAGAGCGTGCGGGCGCCGAGCGGGTTGTCGAGGCCGCCCGGCATCCCACGGGCCCATTTGCCCGCCTCGGGCTGGCGTCGGATCATCTCCTTGGGCGGTGTCCAGGTCGGCCATTCGGCCTTGCGCCCCACATAGGCGTTGCCGCTCCACCGGAAGCCGTCGCGGCCGACATTCGCGCCATAGCGGGTCGCGGTTCCGTCGCCTTCGATGCGGTAGACGTAGTAATTGCCGGGATCGACGATGATCGTGCCGGGGGCTTCCCTGGTCTCATAGCTGACGGTCCGGCGATAGAATTTCGGATCGACCTTGCTGATGTCGGCCGCAGGGATCGGGAACTTCGGGTCGGGCACCGGCCCGTACATCTTGCTCGCCTCGGCGAGGCTCATGCTGTCGGTCGTCGTGCAACCGCCGAGCCCCACAGTCCCGAGACCGAGCGCCGAGCCGACCAGAAACGACCGGCGGCTGAGAAAGCCGGCACGAGGCCCGGTCAGAGCCCTCCCGTTCATCTTGCCGTCACCGGCATCCCCGCCGTCGATGATCATGGTTCTGCCCCTGTCCTGCCGCCCGACGAAACGTCGCCGCAGCTTGCACCCGCCGGGCCGACATAGCCGCCGCACCGCTCGCGTGGCAAGCCCGGCGATTCTCGCAGTCTACCATGGTGGGCGTCGATCCCGCGTACCCGACCAACCAGCCGACCGGCGGAGTCGCACGGAACGACGGAGCGTTTCGCAGCGTTCGGTCCGCTCACGGCCCCGTCCATCCGCATGAAATAGCGCCGAGCTGCGTTCGACCATGAATCTGATTTCTGCGCTCATCGGAATCGTGGCTCTGATCGCCGCGCTGGTCGCGTTCATCCCCCTCCTCGGATGGCTCAATTGGCTGGTGATCCCCGTGGCCGCGATCGGGCTCGTGTTGGGCCTGTTCTCCGACAGGACGACGGGCCGAAACATCAACATCGCGGTGCTGGCCATCGCCATGTTCCGGCTCTTCATCGGGGGCGGCATCATCTGATCATGAGCGGCGGAAGCCACGCCGGGCGGGCGACAGAGGGCTGGACGACGATCACCTTGGTGGTCGCAGACGCGCCGACGGTCGTGAGGCCCACCAGGCCGGCCGCAGCAGGCGCGGTCGAGAAGCCGATCTTCGGATTGAGACTCGGTTGCCGCTCGTGACCGGGCTGGAACCCGATTCCCCCAGCCGGCGGGGCGAGGTGCCGAACGAAAGCGCTCGTCCCTCGGGAGATCGGTCTGGAAAGTTTGGAGCGGGCGAAGGGATTCGAACCCTCGACCCCAACCTTGGCAAGGTTGTGCTCTACCCCTGAGCTACACCCGCATCCGCGGCCGCGAAGGCCGTTTGGGTGAGGCTCATGTGCCTCAACCCGACCGGCTTTGCAAGGGGGGTCGCCCCTTCGCGATCCTCGGGTCGGCGGAGCGCGCCGCCGGAGGAGGCGAGGTGCGCCTCCCCCCACGCCGTCATCCTCGGGCGAGCCGAAGGGGAGACCCGAGGACCGCCCGCGGAAAGGGCGCCCGGGCGGTTCGATGTCGCACCGGCTCTCGGATCCGGCCCTCCCCTGCCTCCGCCGCGCCCCTCGACCCGCGGCCGGAGCGATCGGGGCTACGGCGGGTTGAGGACCCGCCCGCCGCCGGGCCGCTCTCCCGGGGCCGCGGCGTCGGTCTCGAGACGGCCGGAGGTCTCGGC
>DATLFZ010000368.1:0-5543 GCA_035540795.1 Beijerinckiaceae bacterium
GGTCTCAGGTGTACCTAAGCCCGCTTGAACTAGCGCCAACGACTGCGATGGTTCGCATGCGCCGGCTCCGGGAGCGCTCGGGGACGCACGCAAGCGGGCGCCGACCTGTGCTCCGGGCAGATGACCGTCGTGAGTAGACTCCGTGAGGGAGACGAACACCAACGCTACAAGCTCGACCATTCACCTGATTCGTGCAAGCGTTGTTCCTCTTCTGTCCCCAGAATTCTCGCGTGACGTGCACGCACCTCCCCCCTTCACCCCAACACCCGCACCAGCCACAACGACAGCCCAGGCGCTGCGACGCAGATTGCAAGCCGCAGGAGGTCGGCGGCGACGAAGGGGAGGACGCCGCGGTAGGTCTGCGTGATCGGCACCTTCTTGGCGATGGCGTTGATGACGAAGACATTCAGGCCGATCGGCGGGGCGGTGAGGCCGATGCCGACGACGATCAGCACCAGAATGCCGAACCAGATCGCCACCTCCTCGCTGGTCAGGCCGAAATCGAGGGCCACGATCACGGGGAAGAACACCGGCAGGGTGAGGAGGATCATGGCGAGCTCGTCCATGACCGCCCCGAGCAGGAGGTAGATCGCTAGCATGGTGGCGAGGATGGCGTAAGGAGGCAGGCCGCTCTGGGCGATCGCGGCGGCGGCCTCGGCCGGCAGCTGGGTGAAGGCCAGGAAGGCGTTGAAGACCTCGGCCCCGAGCAGGATGAGGAAGATCAGCGCCGTGGTCTCGGCGGTCTGGATCAGGCTCGTCTTGAGCGCCGCGAGCGGCAGGGAGCGCCGGGCGAGGCCGACCACGAGCATGCTCACGGCGCCGACGGCGGCGCCCTCCGTCGGCGTGAACACGCCGCCGTAGATGCCGCCGACCACGACGATCGCCACGAGGACGGCCGGCCATACGGCGAGAAGCGCGCGGCGGCGCTCGGCGGCGGGAAGCGGCGGATGGGCCGGCGCGGCGGCCGGGTCGCGCCAGGCGACCGCGGCGATGACGAGGAGGTAGAAGCTCATGGCGAGCAGCCCCGGCAGCAGTGCCGCCATGAACAATTTGACGATGTTCTGCTCGGTCGAGATGGCGTAGACGACGAGGATCACCGAGGGCGGGATCAGGATGCCGAGCGTGCCGCCGACCGCGATGGTGCCGGTCGAGAGGCTCGGCGCGTAGCCGTAGCGCTCGAGCTCGGGCAGCGCCGCGCGCCCGAAGGTGGCGGTGGTGGCGACGGACGAGCCGCAGATGGCGCCGAAGGCGGTGCAGGCGCCGATGACCCCCATCGCGAGGCCGCCGCGGCGGTGGCCGACCAGCGCGCTCGCGGCCCGAAAAAGGTCCTGCGACAGGCCGGAGCGCTCGGCGAGCGCCCCCATCAGGATGAAGAGCGGGATCACCGACAGGGTGTAGTTGGAGAACAGGAAGTAGGGCGTGGTCTTGAGGTAGTTGAGGAAGATCGGCAGGCTCGTGAAGTGCAGGTAGCCGAGGGCGCCGATCACGAACATGGCGAGCCCGACCGGCAGGCGCACGGCGATGAGCGCGAGCATCGCGGCGAAGCCCGAGAGCGCCAGCGCCATGCCGCTCACGGGCCGCCCCGGAAGCGCTCGGTCGCGGTGACGAGGCAGACGATCGCCAGGAACGCCGCCATGGCGGCGCAGGCGTAGATCGCGTAGCCGATCGGGATCGCGAGCACCATCGAGGTGCTGCCCGTCCGAAAAGCCTCCGCCGCGCCGATCGTCAGGCGCCAGGCGATCAAGGCCGCCACCGTGGCGAAGACGAGGTCCCAGATCCCGTCGAGGGCGCGCTGCGCGCGCAGCGGCAGCTTCATCGTAAAGGTGTCGACGATGATGTTGCCCCGGTGCGCCTGGCAGAGCGGCAGGAAGGCGAAGACGGCGAGCGCCAGGCCCATCTGCACGAGCTCGAAATCGCCGGCGACGGCCTGGTTGCGCAGCCAGCGCGACAGCACGCTGCCGGTGACGAGAAGGCCGATGCCGACGAGCAGCGTCCCGCCCGCCACCGCGAGGGCGCGGGCGAGACCGAAGACGAGCCGGGTCAGGGCGGACACGGGAGGAAGGGAGGGGCGGGACGGATCCCGCCCCCTGGCCTCAGGCCGCCGTCTCGTGCTTCTGCAGGGCGGCGCGGGCGGCGTCGAGGAGTTTCTGGCCGTCGATGCCGCGCTCCTTGGCCCCCTTGAGCCAGGAATCGATCACCGGCTTCGTCGCCTCCTGCCAGCGCTTCTTCTCGTCCTCGGAGATGGTGGTGACGGTGTTGCCGCGCTTCTTCACCATCTCGGCGACCTCCTCGCCGGTCTTGTCCCAGACCTGGCCGGCCATGGTCGCCGCCGCCTCGCCGGAATTGGCGTCGATGACCTTGCGCAGGTCGGGGGCGAGCTGCTCGTAGCGCGGCCGGTTCATGGCGAGGATGAAGACCGAGGTGTAGAGGGTGGGCGAGCCCGGGATCTCGGTGTGGAATTTTACGAGCTCGTGCACCTTCAGCGCCGGCACGACCTCCCACGGGATCACCGCCCCGTCGATGACCCGCTGCGCCAGCGATTCCGGCACCTGCGGCACCGGCATGCCGATGGCGTTGGCGCCGAGCGCGCGCAGGGCCTCGCCGGCGAGGCGGGTCGGGAAGCGCAGGCGCGTGCCCTGCAGGTCCTCGAGGCGCTGGATCTGCTTGTTGGCGTGGATCAGCCCGTGGTCGTGCGCCCAGAAGCAGATCGGGTGGACCTCCTTGAACTCGTCCTTGAGATGGGCGGCGGCGACCTCCTGCGTCGCGCGCGAGTTCACCACCGCGCGCCGGTGCGGCACGAAGGGCAGCTCCATCACCTCGCTGCCGGGGAAGCGGCCGGCGGTGTAGCCGGGCAGCGTCCAGACGAGGTCGGCGACGCCGTCGCGGGCCTGGTCGTAGAGCTGCGGCGGGGTGCCGCCGAGCTGCATCGCCGGGAAGATCTGGATGCGGATGCGCCCGTTCGACTCGCTCTCGACCTTCTTCGCCCAGGGAGTGAGGAAGCGCGCCGGCCCCGTCGCCACCGGGGGCAGGAAGTGGTGCATGCGAAGCGTCACCTCGGGCGCCTGCGCGTAACCCTCGCGCAGGAGCGCGGGCGCGGCGACGGCGCCGCCGGCGAGCGCCAGGAAACGGCGTCGGCTGGTCTTCATGGCATTTCCTCCGGTCTCGTTGCGCGGGCGCGGCCGCGTCCCGGAAAGCTTACGCGTCGCACGAGCCGCCGCAAGGCTACCGCCGGTAGGCCGCCACCTCCTGCTCGATGGCGCCGAAGATCGAGTGGCCGGCGCGGTCCTTCATCTCGATGCGGACCTTGTCGCCGAAGCGCAGGAACGGGGTTTCGGGCTTGCCCGCGGCGAGGGTCTCGACGGTGCGAAGCTCCGCGATGCAGGAATAGCCGACGCCCCCGTCCGCGATCGGCCGGCCCGGGCCGCCGTCGGGGCCACGGTTCGAGACCGTGCCGGAGCCGACGATCGAGCCCGCGGCGAGGGGCCGGGTGCGGGCCGCGTGCGCGATCAGGGTCGGGAAGTCGAAGGTCATGTCGGTTCCCGCGTCCGGCTTGCCGAAGGGCCTGCCGTTGACGAAGGACAGGAGCGGCAGCGACAGCTTCGCCCCGTCCCAGGCCTCCCCGAGCTCGTCCGGGGTCACCGCCACCGGGGAGAAGGCGGAGGAGGGCTTCGCCTGGAAGAACCCGAAACCTTTTCCGAGCTCGCCGGGGATCAGGTTGCGCAGGCTCACGTCGTCGACGAGCATCAGGAGCCGGATGGCGCCGGACGCCTCCTCCCGGCTCGCGCCCATCGGCACGTCGGAGACGATCGCCGCCACCTCGGCCTCGAAGTCGATGCCCCAGGCCTCGTCCGCCATCAGGATCGGGTCGCGCGGGCCGAGGAAGGAATCCGAGCCGCCCTGGTACATGAGCGGGTCGGTCCAGAACGATTCCGGCATCTCGGCCCCGCGGGCTCTGCGCACGAGCTCCACGTGGTTCACGTAGGCCGAGCCGTCGGCCCATTGGTAAGCCCGCGGCAGGGGTGAGGCGCAGTCGTGCTCGTGGAAGCGGAACGAGGGCACGCTGCCGATCTCGAGCTGTTCGGCGAGGTCGGCGAGGCGCGGGCCGCAGCGCTCCCAGTCGTCGAGCGCGCCTTGCAGGGTCGAGACCACCACGAAGGCGTCGGTGGCGCGGGTGAGGTCGCGGGAGACCACCACGAGGCGGCCGTCGCGGCCGTGCTTCAACGATGCGAGCTTCATGGTGCTCCGGATTTCGTGTTAGGTCGGGGCCGGAGGATAACTCAACCAGGGAAACCCCGCGACATGACCGACCTGAAACGCCGCAGCTTCCTCAAAGGGGCCGCTCTCGCCGGCGGCGCCGCCGGCGCGACCCTCGCCGCCCCGGCGATCGCGCAATCGATGCCCGAGGTGCGCTGGCGCCTCACCTCGAGCTTCCCGCGCCAGCTCGACACCATCTTCGGCACCGCCCAGACGCTCGCCAAGTTCATGGCCGAGGCGACGGACGGAAAGTTCCAGATCCAGACTTTTCCGGCCGGCGAGATCGTCGGCGGCCTGCAGGCCCTCGACGCGGTCCAGACCGGCGCGGTCGAGTGCGCCCACACGCCGGTCTACTTCTATTTCGGCAAGGACCCGACGCTCGGCTTCGGCACCGGCGTGCCGTTCAGCCTGAATGCCCGCCAGCAGCATTCCTGGTGGCACTTCGCCGACGGCAAGGAGATCATCAACAAGGTGCTCGCCCGGTTCAACGCCACCGCCCTCGTCGCGGGCAATTCGGGCACCCAGATGGGCGGCTTCTTCCGGCGCGAGATCAACAGCCTCGACGACCTGAAGGGGCTCAAGTTCCGCATCGGCGGCATCGGCGGCCAGGTGATGGCGCGGCTCGGCGTCGTGCCGCAGCAGATCGCGCCCGGCGACATCTACCCGGCGCTCGAGCGCGGCACCCTCGACGCGGTCGAGTTCGTCGGCCCCTACGACGACGAGAAGCTCGGCTTCCACCGGGTCGCCAAGTACTACTACTACCCGGGCTTCTGGGAAGGCGGGGCGATGCTCCACCTCGTCATCAACATGGACAAGTGGAACGAGCTGCCGAAGCTCTACCAGCACCTCCTGTTCCAGGCCTCGGAGGCCGCCAACAACTGGATGCTCGCCAAGTACGATGCGGTGAACCCGCCGGCTTTGCGCCGGCTCGTCGGCGCCGGGGCCGAGCTGCGGCCCTTCCCGATCCCGGTGATGGAGGCGGCCTGGAAGGCGGCGCACGACTACTACAACGAGACCGCGGCCAAGAACCCCGAGTTCAAGGCCGCCCTCGAGTCGATGACCGCCTTCCGCGGCGAAAGCTACCTCTGGTGGCAGGTTGGCGAGCTCTCCTTCGACACCTTCATGGCCCGCATGCGCGGCCGCGCCTGAGGCTGTCGACGCACGGGCGCGACGCTGGCCACACCCCTTCCCCGTCCAGGGGAGGTGTACGGGGTGGGGCGGTGCGGAAGCGCGCGACGCTCGCGAGGGCGCGACTCTCCCCCACCCCCTCCCCTTGAAGGGGAGGGGCG
>DATLFZ010000369.1:0-3947 GCA_035540795.1 Beijerinckiaceae bacterium
GTCCCATCCTCCCGCGGCGGCCGTCCTGCTATCCTCCCCGCATGAGCGACAACCGCATCGCCCCTCGCGCCCCCCGGCCGCGCCAAGATCCCTCGGTCCGGCGCCTGCACGGATTCGAGGTCGTCGACGAGTACGCCTGGCTGCGGGCGCCGAACTGGAAGGAGGCCCTGCACGACCCGGCCCGGCTGCCGCCGGAGATCCTTGCCCATCTGCGGGCCGAGGCGGCCTATTGCGACTGGATGCTGGCGGCGCTGTCCGGGCTGCGGGCCCGCCTCGTCGGCGAGATGCGCGACGCCGCCGAGCCCTGGCTGCGCCCGCCCCAGCCCTTCGGGCCCTGGCTCTACGCCCTGCGCTACGGCGAGGGCGAGCACCCCCTCGTGGTGCGCACGCCCCGGGGCGGCGGGCCCGAGACGGTCCTCCTCGACGGCAACGCGCTCGCCGCGGGGCGCCCGTTCTTTCGCCTCGGCCAGTGGCGCGTGTCCCCCGACCACCGCCTCCTCGCCTACGCGGTCGACCTCGTCGGGTCGGAGGCCTACCGCATCCGCATCCGCGACCTCGCCGCCGGCGAAGACCGCGACGAGATCCCCGACGCCTCCGGCTCGATGGTGTGGAGCGCCGACGCGCGCATCCTCTACCATGTCGGCCTCGGACCGGACCTGCGCCCGAGCCGCGTCCTGCGCCACCGGCTCGGGGGCGAGGCCGAGGCGATCTACGCCGAGGCGGACCCGACCTGGGCGGTGGCGCTCGCGCCGACGACCTCGGACGCGTTCGCCCTGATCAACGTCCGCAACAGCGAGGACGGGGAGGTGCACCTCGTCGACCTCCATGCGGAGGGGCCGCCGCGCCTCGTCGAGCCGCGCCGGCGCGGCCTGTCCTACGACGTCGACCATCGGGGCGAGGACCTCGTCGTCCGCACCAACGCCGACGGGGCGGAGGACTACAAGCTGGTGACGGCCCCCCTCGCCGCGCCCGGCCGCGCCGGCTGGCGCGACCTCGTCCCGCACCGGCCCGGCGTGACGATCCTCGCCCATCGCTGCCTCGCCCGCCATCTCGTCCGGCTCGAGCGGGAGGACGCCGCCGTGCGCGTCGTGGTGCGGGCGCACCGGGACGGCGAGGAGCACGTCGTGCGGGTCGAGGAGCCCTTCTTCCGGCTGCGGCTCGAGCCCTCCTGCGCCTTTGACACCGACACGATCCGCTTCACCACCTCGACGCCGGTGCGGCCGAACGAGACCTCGGCCTACGAAATGGCCCGCCGCAGCCGCGCCGTGGTGGCGCGGCAGGAGAGCCGCCTCGACCCGGCCCGGTACGCCCTCGCGCGGCTGTGGGCGCGGGCTCCCGACGGGGAGCGGGTGCCGATCTCCGTGGTCCATGCCCGCGACCTGCCCCGGGACGGCACGGCGCCGTGCCTGCTGCACGGCTACGGCGCCTACGGCTTCAGCATGGACCCGGCCTTCGCGGTCGAGCGCCTGCCGCTCCTCGAGCGCGGCTTCGTGTTCGCGATCGCGCATGTGCGCGGCGGCGCGGAGCGGGGCCGGCGCTGGTACCGGGACGGCAAGCTCGAGCGGCGCGAGAACGCCTTTTCCGACTTCGTCGCGGCGGCCGGCGCGCTCATCGAGGCGGGCTATACCGGGCGCGGGCGGATCGTGGCGCACGGCTTCTCGGCGGGGGGCATGCTGGTCGGGGCGGCGGTGAACCGCGATCCCGGCCTGTTCGCCGGCGTGATCGCCGACATGCCCTTCGTCGACGTGCTCCACACGATGCTCGACGACGAGCTGCCCCTCACCCCGGGCGAATGGCTCGAATGGGGCGACCCCATCCGCGACCCCGACGCCTTCGCCCGCATCCTGTCCTACTCGCCCTACGAGCAGGTGCGGCCGGCGCCCTATCCGCCGGTCCTCGCCCGCGCCGCCGTGTCCGACGCCCGCGTGACCTACTGGGAGGCGGCGAAGTGGATCGCCCGCCTGCGGGTGCGGGCGAGCGGCGGGCCGTTCCTCCTCGCCGTCGATTTCACCGGCCATTCCGGCAACGAGGGCCGGGTCGGGCGCCTGCAGGACCGGGCCCGCGAGATCGCCTTCGCCCTGCGCTGCGTCGGTCTCGCCTGACGGCGCGACCGCGTGCGCCGGCGCACGAGGCGGCGCGCGCGCCCTGAACCGGCGCGGCCCCCCGGTCGACCCATGGGCACGAAGGCCGGACGGTCCGGCCCTCGCCGATCCAAGGAGAGACCCATGTTCCGCACCACCTTCGCCCTCGCGCTCGCCCTCACCTTCGGCGCCGCCGTCCAGAGCGCGAACGCGCTCCCCATGACCAGCATCGGCCTGCACGTGGAGAAGCCGCAGCTCGCGCAGACCGTCCAGTTCGCCGGCGGCCGCGGCGTCGCCGGCCGGGGCTTCGGCGGCGGGCGCGGCTTCGCCGGCCCCCGCGGTTTCGCTGCCCCCCGGGGCTTCGCCGGTCCCCGCGGCTTCGCCGGGCCGCGCGGTTTCGCCGGTCGCGGCTTCGCCGGCCCCCGCGGGTTCGGCCGCGGCTTCGGCCCCCGTGCGGGCTGGGGGCGCCCCGGCTGGGTCGTGCGCCGCGGCCCGTCGGTCGGCGGGGGCGTCGCCGCCGGGATGGCCGCGTTCGGCACCCTCATGATCATGCAGGAGCTCGCCCGCCAGGCCCAGCACGACGACTGATCCGCCCCGCTTCCCTCCTCCGGCCTTCCCGCCCGCCTTCCGCGGGCGGGCCTTTTTTCGGTGGGGCGCCGAAGCTCGGCCGCTCTTTTCTTTCCTCGCCCGTGAACCTACCGTGCCCGTCGAGCGACCCACCTCCGAGGCCGCACGATGGCCGTGGCGCACGCCGTTTCCGACGAGGCGCTCGTCCGCCGGATCGCGGACGGCGAGCGGCTCGCGATGCAGACGCTGTTCGGGCGGCATCACGTGCGGATCTACCGCTTCGCCCTGCGGATCACGGGCGATCAGGCGGCGGCGGAGGACGTGGTGAGCGAAGTCTTCTTCGACGTGTGGCGGCAGGCGGACCGGTTCGAGGGCCGCTCGAGCGTCTCGACCTGGCTCCTGGGCATGGCCCGCTTCAAGGCGCTCTCGACCCTGCGGCGGCGGCCGGAGGCTCCGCTCCAGGAGGAGCACGCGGAGATCGCCGACGAGAGCGACGATCCGGAGGCGGCGGCCCAGAAGAAGGACAAGGCCGCAGCCCTGCGGCGCTGCCTCGCGCGCCTGTCGCCCGAGCATCGCGAAGTCATCGATCTCGTGTACTATCACGAGAGGTCCATCCACGAGGTCGCCGAGATCGTCGGGGTGCCCGAGAACACCGTGAAGACGCGGGTCTTCTACGCCCGCAAGCAGCTCTCGGAACTCCTGCGGCAGGCGGGGATCGACAGGGGCTGGCCATGAGCCGCGCCGAACCCGATCGGGACGAGATCGAGGCCCTGCTGCCCTGGTACGCGGCAGGCACGCTGGCTCCCGCCGACACGGCCCGGGTCGAGGCGGCCCTCGCCGCCGATCCGGGCCTCGCCCGGTCCCTCGCCCTCGTCACCGACGAACTCGGCGAGACGGTGCGCCTGAACGAGGCCCTCGGGGCGCCGTCCCCGCAGGCCTACGAGCGCCTTCTGGCCCGGATGGAGGAGGCGCCCCGCCGGGCGCGTCGGCCCGGGCTCGCGGCCCGCCTCGGCGGCTGGCTCGCCGAGGCCCTGCCGCCGCGCCGGCTCGCCTTCGCGGCGATGGCCGCGGCCCTCGTGATCGCGGTCCAGGGCGGGCTCGTCGGCTATCTCGTGGTGGGGGGCGGCGCGGAGTATCGCACCGCCTCCGATCCCGCGGCGACGCCGGCGCACGAGCCGGGAATCCTGGTCCGGTTCGCCGACGAGACGACCGCCGCCGGGATCGCCGCCGTTCTCGCGAAGCACGGAGCCGTGATCGTCGACGGGCCGCGGGCCGGCCTGTACCGGATCGCCTTCGACC
>DATLFZ010000370.1:0-5366 GCA_035540795.1 Beijerinckiaceae bacterium
CAGGGTGTAGTCTCGCGCCACCGTCCCCGGCGTCGCGAGCACCGCGATCACCCGCGAGCGCGACAGGGCCGCCGCCGGCTTGATCGCCGGCACCGTGCCGACGAAGGGGATGTCGAAGCGCCGCCGCAGGTGGGGGAGGACGAGCGTCGAGGCGGTGTTGCAGGCGATCACCGCGAGGTCCGGCCGGTGCCGCGCGATCAGCCGCTCCATCACCGCGAGGACGCGGGCGACGAGGGCCTGCTCGCCGAGCCGGCCGTACGGGAAGGCGGCGTCGTCGGCGGCGTAGACGAAGCGGGCGTCGGGGCGCGCCCGCACGAGCTCGGCGAAGACGGTCAGCCCGCCGAGGCCGGAATCGAACACGAGGATCGTGGGAGCGGACCGGATCACGGGTACGGGGCCGAGGGTGCCGGCCAGGAAATCGACGCGCATGGACGGCGTCCGCAATGGGGCGACGCTTCAGGAAAGCGCGTTCCGCTTAAGGCCCCGTGAACCACGGGCCGGCTCCCGCGAATCCGCTCGGCACGCTCGGGGCGACGGAGCGGTCGGCTCACCGCAGCACCCCGAGCACCTCCTCGGCGGCGCGCTCGCCTTCGAGGGTGGCGCCGCCGACCGTCATGGCGCCGCCGCCGGCGCTCGCCTCCCCGGCGAACCGGAGCGGTCCGACGGGCGCCCGCAGGGCGGCGCGCGCCGCCGCGTGCCCGGGCCTGGCGACCGAATAGGAGCCGCGGGAATGGGGGTCGCTCCACCAGCCGGCGAGCCGGCCCCCGGTGACGGCGGCGCGCATGCGCTCGCCGAGGAGCGCGGCCAGGCGCTCGCGGGCGAAGGCGACCGCCTCCGCCTCCCCGGCCTCGCAGACCGCGCGGGCATGGTCGCCGCCGAGGATGGCGATGGCGAGGGGGCGGTCGGACGGAAACAGCTCGAAGCTCGTGGTGCGATCGCCGACGACGTCGTAGAGGTCGGTGTCGTCGACGGGGCCGACCCGGTCGCGGTCGAGGGTCACGGCGATGCGGGTCAGGGCGCCCATGCCGAGCCCCTCCAGGGCCTCGCGGAAGGTTCCCGGCAGCGGCGGGTCGAAGCGGATGCCCTCCGCCCGCAACACCCCGACCGGGACGGTGACGATCGCGGCGCGGGCCGTGAGCGTCCCCTGCCCCGTCTCGACGGCGACGCCGCCGTCCCAGCGGATTCTTGCGACGGGGGTGTTCAGACGCACCGGCACGTCGGCCCCGTAGCGGGCGACCAGCGCCCCGTAGCCGCCGGCCGGCACCGCGTCGCGGCCGCCCCAGAGCTGGTCGTAATCGGCGATCGAGACCCGGTCGGGCTCCTCGCCGAGGACGAAGCGGGTGACCCCGGCCGCCGCCTCGCGCAGCTCCGGCGTGTCCTCGGGCAGGGCGGCGAGGAAGGAGGCGTCGCCCGAGGCGGGCGGCGACAGGGCGCTCCACACCTTGCCGAAGGCCTCGCGCCGGCGCTGGCGCTCGGCCTCCGGGAGCGGCCGCCCGTCCCGGTAGACCCGGGGCGGGGAGCCCCAGGCGCTCGTCTCCATCGGCACGCCGAGCTCGCGGGCGATGCGGGTCCACGGGTTGCGGTCGGCCCAGTGGATGAACTGGGCGCCGGCCTCGAACGGGTGGCCGAGGGAAAGGTCCGTGTGGACGCGGCCGCCGATGCGGTCGCGGGCCTCGAGCACCGTGACGCTGCGGCCGGCCCGGCGCAGGCGCTTCGCCGCGGCGAGGCCGGCGGCGCCGGCCCCGACCACCACCACGTCGACGTCCGCCGCCCGCGCCCGGCGCGCCAGCGCGAGCGCGGCGGCGCCGGCGAGGAGACCACGGCGGGTGAGCGTGCGCATGCGCCTCATGTGGCGATCGACCGGGCCGGCCGGGAGAGTGGAACGCCGGCCGCCGCCGGACGGTTCAGCGGCGCTTGCTCGGGACCGGCTGCTGCGCGGGCGCGACCTCCCGGCGGGCCGGGGCCGGGCCCTCCCGCGGATGCTCGGCGGAGAGACGCTTCACCGGCCAGCCGTCGCTCCACCGGCCCATGTCGGTGAAGGCCGCCTCGGCCCGCAGGGACGCCCCGTCGCGGCCCGCGAAGGCGGCGGCGGCGGCCATGTCGAAGGTCTTCCAGTAGGCGTACCAGTCGAGCGTGTCGGTGCCGGCGATGCCGAGCTGGTTGACGAGCACCGTCTGCTCGCCGGTGAGCGCCATGTCGGCCGACCACCGTTGCTGGCGCTCGCGGGGCGCCTTGGGGTCCCGGGGCGGGTCCGGCGGCAGCTTGATCCTGGTCGCGTCGTAGGCCTCGTTGAAGGAGCCGGGCGAGGCGAGCGTCGCCGAGAGCGACGGGAATCCGTAATCGTCCGACAGGGCGCGCATGAACAGCTTGCGCTCGTTCGGCACCTTGTCGGCCTCGCGCAGGATGCGCCGCGAGGCGCGGTCGGCGGCGAGGTGCTCCCGGTCGCCGATGAGGGTGATCAGGAGCGTCGAGGGATCGATGCCGGAGAGATCCTTGATGGCGACGCCGCGGGATTTCGGGTCGGTGGCGATGCCCCCGGGCATGACCGCGAAGACCAGCGCCGGTTTCGGCAGGTCCTTCTCCTCGGCGAGGACCGCGTAGTTGAGGGCGAGGGGCACGCCGGCGAGGTGGCCGATGACGGCGACGCGCTTGAGATCGGGCCTCGCCTGCTCGTCCTTCTCGAGCTGGGCGAAGGCGTCCTTGAGGAGCGCGAGGGCCCGGTCGGTGGCGTCGGCGGGCCGCGTGCGGCCGACCTCCTGGAACCGGGGATAGAGGACGACAAAGCCTTTCCTGGCGAGGTGGTCGATCCAGCCGCCGTAGACCTGCGGGTTCACCGCCCCCCAGGCGTGCATGAACACGACGACGGGCCGCGGCTCCTTCGCCGCCTCCGCCGGGTGGAACACGTACGTCGCGGCGCTGGCGCGCCCGACCGCGCGCTTCGCCACCTCGGTCGCGACGTAATCGGCCCCGCCGGGACCGCTCTTCGGCTGCGGCGGCGGAGTCGCCGCATGCGCGGCGGAGGAGACGAGCACCGCCGCGGCGACGATGCGGATCAGGCGAAGCATGGGGCGCCCCGAGGGAAAGTACCCTGCTTTATGGGAAAGGGCGCGTCCTTTCAAACCTCAAGGGCGTCGCAGGCGGCGCGCTTCGACGAGGGCGCGCACGGCGCCGCGCAGGGTGCGCACGTCCTGCTCGGTCATGCCCATGCGGTGGAACATGTCGCGCATGTTTCTGGTCATGCTCGGCTTCTTGTCGGGGGGGTAGAAGTTCACCGCCTCGAGCTCGGCCTCGATGTAGTCGAAGAACGACACGAGCGCCTCGCGCGGCGCCGGGGGCGAATGCATCTCGCCGCCGAACGGGAGCGACGCATCGGCGCCGCGGCGCCACTCGTAGGCGACGAGCAGCACCGCCTGCGCGAGGTTGATCGAGGCGAAGCGCGGATCGACCGGGAAGGTGAGGATGGCGTCGGCGAGGGAGATCTCCTCGTTCTCGAGCCCGGTCCGCTCGCGCCCGAACAGGATCCCGACCCGCTCGCCGCGCCCCATCCGCGCCCGCAGCTCGGCCATGGCCGCCTCGGGCCCGAGCACCCGCTTCATCTGGCCCCGCTCGCGCGCCGTGGTGGCGAGCACGAAATTGAGGTCGGCGATGGCCGCCCGGGCGGTCTCGTGCAGCCTCGCGCCGTCGAGCACGTGCGTCGCCCCCGACGCCGCCGCCCGCGCCCCCTTCTTCGGCCACCCGTCCCGCGGGGCGACGAGGCGCAGCTCCGACAGCCCGAAATTCGCCATGGCCCGGGCCGCCATGCCGATGTTCTCGGCGAGCTGCGGCTCGACGAGGACGACGACGGGTGTTGCGGGATCGGGGACGTCCACCCCTGCGCTCATAGCGCCCGGCACCGCCCGGGCAAAGCGCCGCCGCGTCGGCGCGTTCCCGAGCGCCGCATCGGCGCTTTCAACCGCCCGGATGCCGCGCTATAGCGCCGCGCATGGGCGCCGCCGGCGCCAAAACCCTTTCCGCACACGAACGCAGGTGGATGCCATGGCCAAGATCAAGGTCGCGAACCCGGTCGTCGAGCTCGACGGCGACGAGATGACCCGGATCATCTGGAAGCTGATCAAGGACAAGCTGATCCACCCCTATCTCGACATCGAGCTCGAGTACTACGACCTGGGCGTCGAGCACCGGGACGCCACCAACGACCAGGTCACCGTCGACGCGGCGCACGCGATCAAGCGGCACGGGGTCGGCGTGAAATGCGCCACCATCACCCCGGACGAGGGCCGGGTGAAGGAGTTCGGCCTCAAGGAGATGTGGCGCTCGCCGAACGGCACCATCCGCAACATCCTCGGCGGCGTCATCTTCCGCGAGCCGATCATCTGCAAGAACGTGCCGCGCCTGGTGCCCGGCTGGACGCAGCCGATCATCATCGGCCGCCACGCCTTCGGCGACCAGTACCGCGCCACCGACTTCAAGTTCCCCGGCAAGGGCACCATCACCATCAAGTTCGCCGGCGACGACGGCAAGGTGATCGAGAAGGAGGTGTTCAAGGCGCCGGGCGGCGGCGTCACGATGGCCATGTTCAACCTCGACGAGTCGATCCGCGACTTCGCCCGCGCCTCGTTCAACTACGGGCTTTCTCGCAACTATCCGGTCTACCTGTCGACCAAGAACACCATCCTGAAGCAGTACGACGGCCGCTTCATGGAGATCTTCCAGCAGGTGTTCGATTCCGAGTTCAAGGCCGAATTCGACAAGCGCAAGATCACCTACGAGCACCGGCTCATCGACGACATGGTGGCGAGCGCGCTGAAATGGTCGGGCGGCTACGTGTGGGCCTGCAAGAACTACGACGGCGACGTGCAGTCCGACACCGTCGCGCAGGGCTTCGGCTCGCTCGGGCTGATGACCTCGGTGCTGATGACCCCGGACGGGCAGACCGTCGAGGCCGAGGCGGCGCACGGCACCGTGACGCGCCACTATCGGGAGCATCAGAAGGGCAAGGAGACCTCGACCAACTCGATCGCCTCGATCTTCGCCTGGACCCGCGGCCTCGCCCACCGGGCGAAGCTCGACGGCAACCAGGACCTCGCCCGCTTCGCGCAGACCCTCGAGAAGGTCTGCATCGACACGGTCGAGGCCGGCCACATGACCAAGGACCTCGCGCTCCTGATCGGCCCCGACCAGAAGTGGCTCACCACCACCGGCTTCCTCGACAAGGTCGACGAGAACCTGAAGAAGGCGATGAAGGCGTAGCCGCGCGTGAAGGCCGCGGGGACCGGAATCCCCGCGGCGATCTCACCAAGCGCCGGCGCCGGGCCGGCGCTCCGGCCTTACTGCGGCAGCGTGCGCCGGGTCGGATCCGTGGCGGT
>DATLFZ010000371.1:0-3464 GCA_035540795.1 Beijerinckiaceae bacterium
CTAAACGTCAGCGGATTGTCGTTGATGTCCGTCGCCTGGAATTGGCCCGTCGCATCCGCAAAGACGTCGCCCGCGGCCGTGTCGGTATAGGTCGGCTGCGCGAAGGCGAGAAACGCGGGTGGCAGGTTGGCAAGTTGGGCGGCCACCGAGGGGTCGAGCGATTGGGCAACCTTCTGCAGCGAATCTACCGTCAGTGCATCGTAAAGCGTGACTTCAAGCCCCGGGTTGAAGGTCTGAACGGCCTTGTTGATGTCGGCCGAACTGAGGTAGGCCACGATATCGTTGACCACCGCGGCGCTCGCGCCATGCTTGAGCGCCTGCTTGAGGTCGGAGAACTTGTAGGCCTGGTTCGCCATCGTGGTCGCCCCCCTTGGCGCAACAGCGCCGACCCGCCGAAGACACCTTGATCACTCGCGCGGAGGACATGACGTCTTGTGCAGCAGAGTAGGTAGGCGCGGTTGTACCGGCAACGGAACACTTTGCATCGATCGGCCCGTGCGGGGCTGGATGAGAGCGCCGTGGAAGCGTAGCGGGAGCCACTTCGCCGTCCGAAAACGCTGGCAGAATCGCAAAGACTTGAGGGCTGCTTCCGAGTCCGTCCGGATCGACAGGCTCTACGCCGCTCTTTGCGCCAGGACGTAAACGAGGTCGTGCCCCGCCATCGTGTCCGCGATGAAGCGGTCGAACGCCTCGACCAGCGCCGGCGTGAGTTGCACGGCCTGGTCGCGTCCCCGCGTCAGGCGCACGAGACCCTGCCGTTCCGCCTCCTCCAACAGCTTGCGCACCTGCGTGCGGGAGACGCCGAAGCGGGCGCCGATATCCGAATACGAGATCGGCGTGGTGCTCTCCGCGCCCGGACCGGCCAACCGCAGCAGCTTGATGATGATCATGATCCCCGCTTCGCGGACCATGAACTGCACCATGACGGGGTTGCGCGCGAGGAGTTGCGCGGCGAACGGGAACAGGCTCGCGGCCACCAGTCGTTGCCGCTGTTGGAAGGCCGGGTCGCGCTGCATGATGGGTGCATAGCCAGGGTCCGGGTACAGGAGCTGCAGCGGAACGTAGTGCGACACCAGCCAATCCTGGTCCTGGGCGATCATCCTGTCCGTGGGCTGCAGAATCCGGATCCGGCGATCGCGCGGCACGGCAACCTGTTCGAGATAACCCGTCTTGATCAGGCGCGCGACCAGGTCGGCGATGCGGCGCGGACTCGCCAGGCCGAACCCTGCCATTTCCTGCTTGAGGAGGCGCAGCGTGGGCCAGGTCGCCGGATCGGCCGCGTCGGAGCGGGCATGCAGGCACATCAGCACGGTGAACACGACGTTCCGGCCGGCCTCCAGAAGCAGGCGATTCAGGAAGGGATCGTGTTCGTAGAGGCCAAGCATCGCCTCCAGCATCGCGTTGCGTGCGGCCGGAAACCTCGGATGGGCGAGGATTTCCTCCCTGCTGCGATATGC
Source organism: Beijerinckiaceae bacterium (assembly GCA_035540795.1). Taxonomy (GTDB): domain Bacteria; phylum Pseudomonadota; class Alphaproteobacteria; order Rhizobiales; family Beijerinckiaceae; genus JAJKJG01. The sequence continues at coordinate 1,458 of DATLFZ010000371.1, forward strand.
GGGCAGGTCCGCCACGCGGGTTTCGATCATGAGCCCTCCTGCGCACGCCCTGGATGTCTCGTTCGGACAACCGGCGAGGTGAGCAGGCGGATCCACAGATCGGGACGAGAATTGTTGCTTGGGTTTAGCCTGGGAGCGCGGGATGCGGAGGTGAAGGCAGATTGGGGCGGAGCGCGGCGTCCGGCCCGAAGACGTGGGTGGCCGGGACGAGCCCGGCCATGACGAGGGGACGAGCCCGGCCGCGACGGCGGGCGCGGCTACCCCGCCAGGGTCTCCTCGAAGCGGACCGGCTCGCCGCGGCCGGGGGCGGCGAGGTCGCCTTCCCACATCACCGCCTCGCCGCGCACGACGGTGCCGACGGGCCAGCCGGTCACGGTCACGCCGTCATAGGGCGTCCAGCCGGTCTTCGAAGCGATCCAGCCTTCGGTGATCGTCTCCCGCCGCTTCAGGTCGACGACGGTGAAGTCGGCGTCGTAGCCGACCGCGATCCGCCCCTTGTTGGCGATGCCGAACAGGCGCTTCGGCCCGGCGCTCGTCATGTCGACGAACCGCTCCAGCGTCAGCCGGCCGGCGGCGACGTGGTCGAGCATGATCGGAACCAGCGTCTGCACGCCGGTCATGCCCGAGGGGGTGTTCGGGTAGGGCTTTTGCTTCTCCGCCCGGGTGTGCGGGGCGTGGTCCGAGCCGAGGATGTCGGCGATGCCCTGTTCGACCCCCCACCAGACCCCGCGCAGGTGGTGGGCGTCGCGCACCGGCGGGTTCATCTGGGCGAGGGTGCCGAGGCGCTCGTAGCATTCGGGCGCGACGAGGGTGAGGTGGTGCGGCGTCACCTCGACCGAGGCCACGTCCTTGTGGTGGCGCAGGTACTCCATCTCGTCGGCGGTGGTCACGTGGAGCACGTGGATGCGCGCCCCGACCCGGCGGGCGATGCCGACGAGGCGCTCCGTGCAGCGCAGCGCCACCTCCGCCGAGCGCCAGACCGGATGCGAGCGCGGGTCGCCCTCGACGCGCAGGTCGCGCCGCTCGCGCAGCAGGATCTCGTCCTCCGAATGGAAGGCGGCGCGCCGGCGCGTGCGCCGCAGGATCTCCGCCACCCCTTGGTCGTCCTCGACGAGGAGCGAGCCGGTCGAGGAGCCCATGAAAACCTTGATGCCGGCGGCGGCCGGCAGGCGTTCGAGCTCGGCGACCGCGCCGGCGTTCTCGTGGGTGCCGCCGACCCAGAAGGCGAAGTCGCAATGCATGCGCCGGCGCCCGCGCCGGACCTTGTCGGCGAGCGCCTCGGGGGTGGTGGTCTGCGGATCGGTGTTCGGCATCTCGAACACCGCCGTGACCCCGCCCATGACCGCGGCGCGGGAGCCGGATTCCAGGTCCTCCTTGTGCTCGAGCCCGGGCTCGCGGAAATGGACTTGCGTGTCGATGATCCCGGGCAGCACGTGCAGGCCCGTGCAGTCGAGGGTGCGCCCGGCCGCGGCCCGGGCGAGGTCTCCGATGGCGGCGATCCTCCCGTCGACGACGCCGACGTCGCGCCGGCCGGTCCCGTCCTGGTTCACCACGGTGCCGCCCTTGAGGACGAGGTCGAAGGTCTGGCCCATCGGATGCTCCTGGGGACGGGGATCGGCGCCGCAGGATTTTGCGCCGCCGCCCGCCCGTCAAGCGGGGCCGTTCCCGGAACCTCGGCTCTGCCCGCGCCGTTCGGCTCGACGGAGCCCGGCATGAACGACAATCCGCGCTGGTACTGGGGCGAGACCTTTCCGGACGCGACCTTCGTCCGCCGCGTCCTGATCGTGCTCGCCCTCGTCGGCCTCGCCTATCTCGCCTGGCGCATCTCCGGCGTGCTGCTCCTCGTCTTCGCCGCGGTGCTGCTCGCGACGATCCTGAACTCGATCGCCTCGGCCCTGCACCGCTTCCTGCGCATCCCCGACCGCTTCGCTCTCGCCGCCGCCTGCCTGCTCCTCGTGGGGGTCCTCGTCACGGTCCTGGTCCTGTTCGGGGCGCAGATGCGCGGCC
>DATLFZ010000372.1:0-2256 GCA_035540795.1 Beijerinckiaceae bacterium
GGACCGCGCCGGGTGCTGTCCGGCTTCTGGTGGAGCCGCACGCGGCTCGTGCTCACCGAACTCGACAACCTCGAGAGCCGGGTCGTGCTCGCCACCCCCGGCGCGGGCGGCTGGACGACGCGGCCCCTCGAAGGGCTGCCCGAGGCTGCGGACGTGAGCGCCTCGCCCCTCGATTCCGGCCAGCTCGACCGCACCGACGAGTTCCTTGTCTCCGTGTCGAGCTATCTCGAGCCGACCAAGCTCGGGCTCGTCGCCCCGGACCGCCCGATCGAGATCCTCAAGGAGGCGCCCTCCGCCTTCGACCCTACCGGCCTGTCGGTGTCGCGCCACGAGGCGGTGGCGCAGGACGGCGAGCGCATCCCCTACTTCCAGATCGGGCCGGCCGAACCGGCGGGGCCGCTTCCGACCGTCCTCTACGGCTACGGCGGTTTCGGCGTCTCCCTCACCCCGGGCTATCTCGGCGGAATCGGCAAGGTCTGGCTCGAGCGCGGCGGCGTCTGGGTGGTCGCCAACATCCGCGGCGGCGGCGAGTTCGGGGCGAACTGGCACAAGGCCGGCATCCGGGACGGCAAGCGCCGCTCGCACGACGATTTCGCGGCGATCGCCGCCGATCTCGTCGCCCGCGGCGTCACCGTCCCCGAGCGTCTGGCCGCCTACGGCGGCTCCAACGGCGGGCTCCTCGTCGGCAACATGCTGACCCGCTACCCGGAGCGCTTCGGCGCGATCTGGTGCACGGTGCCGCTCCTCGACATGCGCCGCTACACGCGCCTTCTCGCCGGCCCGAGCTGGATCGCCGAATACGGCGACCCGGACCGGCCGGAGGACTGGGCGTTCCTGCAGAGCCTCTCGGCCTACCACCTGCTCGATGCGGGGCGCGACTACCCGCCGATCCTGCTCGTCACCTCCCGCCGCGACGACCGCGTCCATCCGGGCCACGCCCGCAAGATGGCGGCGCAGCTCGAAGCCATGGGCAAGCCGGTGTTCTTCTACGAGCCGGACGAGGGCGGCCACGGCGCCTCCAACAAGGAGCAGGCCGCCTTCCTCTCCGCCCTCGGCTTCGCCTTCCTGCGCCGGACGATCGGCGCCCTGCCCCCGACCGCCTGAGCGAGCCGGGGGCTACTCCGCCGCGACCGCGGTTTCGGCCGCCGGCGCGATGCGGGCGGCGCAGTACTTGAACTCCGGGATCTTGCCGAACGGGTCGAGCTGCGGGTTGGTCAAGACGTTCGCCGCCGCCTCCGCATAGGCGAAGGGGATGAAGATCAGCCCCGGCGGGATCGCCCCGTCGACGCGGGCCTTGAGCGTGATCGTCCCGCGCCGGGTCTCGACCCGCAACGGGTCGCCGGCGCGCAGCCCGAGGCGGCGCAGGTCCTGCGAGGCGACGTAGGCGACCGCCTCCGGCTCGAGGTCGTCGAGGACGCTGGCCCGGCGGGTCATCGAGCCGGTGTGCCAGTGTTCGAGCTGGCGGCCGGTGGTGAGCACCATCGGGTATTCGGCGTCGGGCTCCTCCGCCGGCGGCACGATGCCGACCGGGACGAACCTGCCGCGCCCGCCGGCACGGGGGAAGCCGTTGCCGAAGACGATGTCGTGGCCGGGCACGTCGGGCCCGTCGACCGGGTAGGTGACCGAGTTCTCCCGCTCGACGCGCTCCCAGGTGATGTTGGCGAGCGAGGGCATCGCCGCCGCCATCTCGGCGAAGATCTCCCGCGGATGGGCGTAGCTCCACGGCAGGCCGAGCCGGCGCCCGAGCTCGGCCACGATGGCCCAGTCCTCCCGCGCCTCGCCGGGCAGCGGCAGCGCCTTGCGGCCCATCTGGACCTGGCGGTTGGTGTTGGTGACGGTGCCGTCCTTCTCGGGCCAGGCGGAGGCCGGCAGCACCACGTCGGCGTATTTCGCCGTTTCGGTGAGGAAGATGTCCTGCACCACGAGGTGCTCGAGCTTGGCGAGCGCCTCGCGGGCGTGCTGGACGTCCGGGTCGGACATCGCCGGATTCTCGCCCATGATGTACATGCCGCGGATCCGGCCGTCGTGGATCGCGTCCATGATCTCGACCACGGTGAGCCCGCGCTTCGGGTCGAGGCTCGCGCCCCAGCGCTCCTCGTAGGCGGCGCGCACTTCCGGGTCCTCGACCGACTTGTAGTCGGGAAAGAACATCGGGATGAGGCCGGCGTCGGAGGCGCCCTGGACGTTGTTCTGTCCCCGCAGGGGATGGAGGCCGGTGCCGGGCCGGCCGATCTGGCCGGTCACGAGGGAGAGCGC
>DATLFZ010000373.1:0-6707 GCA_035540795.1 Beijerinckiaceae bacterium
GGCCTGACTTTTCGAACCCGGCGAGGGCCTCGAGCTCCTTCACCCGGCGCTTGATGTAGGAATGGCCGGTCTTGAAGTAGTCGGTCCGCGCCCCGAGCGCCTGCAGCTCCGGGTCGGTGGCGAAGAGCCCGGTCGACTTCACGTCGACCACGAAGGTCGGGTTCGGGTGGAGCCGGGCGAGGTCCCGGGCGAGCATCACCCCGATCTTGTCGGCGAAGATCTCGGTCCCGTCCTCGTCGACGACCCCGCAGCGGTCGCCGTCGCCGTCGAAGCCGAGCCCCAGATCCGCCCCCGTCTCCCGGACCTTGTCGGCGAGGGCGTGCAGCATCGCCAGGTCTTCCGGGTTCGGGTTGTAGCGGGGGAAGGTGTGGTCGAGCTCGCAGTCGAGAGGCACCACCTCGCAGCCGATCGCCTCGAGCACCTGCGGCGCGAAGGCGCCGGCGGTGCCGTTGCCGCAGGCGGCGACCACCTTGAGCTTGCGCCCGATCCGAGGGCGGTTCGTCAGATCGGCGATGTAGCGCGCGGGGAAGTCGGGCACGAATTCGTAGGCGCCGCCCGGCCGCGGCCGGAATTCGCCGCCGAGCACGATGTCGCGCAGGCGGCCCATCTCCTGCGGGCCGAAGGTGAGGGGGCGCTCGGCCCCCATCTTGACCCCGGTCCAGCCGTTGTCGTTGTGCGAGGCCGTGACCATGGCGACGCAGGGGCAGTCGAGCGCGAACTGGCCGAAATAGGCCATCGGCGACAAGGCGAGGCCGATGTCCTTCACCCGCAGGCCGCCCGCCGTCATGCCGGTCACGAGGGCGTGTTTGATCGCCGCCGAATAGGCCCGGAAGTCGTGCCCGGTGACCAGGTCCGGGCGCACGCCGAGCTCGTGGACGAGGGTGGCGAGGCCGAGCCCGAGGGCCTGGACGCCCATCAGGTTGATCTCGCCCGGAAACAGCCAGCGGGCGTCGTACTCGCGAAAGCCCGTCGGCCTCACGAGCGGCAGCGCCTCGTAGGCGAGAGTGTTCGGGACGAGGTCGGGGCGGGGTTTCGGGAGGGTCACCGGCCGTAGGAATCCTCGATGCGGACGATGTCGTCCTCCCCGGTGTAGCTGCCGACCTGGACCTCGATCAGCTCCAGCGGAATGCGGCCCGGGTTGCCGAGCCGGTGCACGGCCCCGATCGGGATGTAGACCGCCTCGTTCTCGTGCAGGAGCGTGACCTGCTCGTCGACGGTCACCTCGGCGGTGCCGCGCACCACCACCCAGTGCTCGGCCCGGTGGTGGTGTTTTTGGAGCGACAGCCGCCCGCCCGGGTTGACCATGATGCGCTTGACCTGGAAGCGCGGCCCGAGGTCGATGCGCTGGTACCAGCCCCACGGGCGGTACATGCGCAGATGCTCGTCCGCCTCGCGCCGGTTCTTGCGCTTGAGGCCGGCGACGAGGTCCTTGACGAGGCCCGATCGGGCGCGGGCGCCGACGAGGACCGCGTCCGGGGTGGCGACGACCACGACGTCGTCGAGGCCGACGACGGACGTCAGCACGCCCTCGCTGTGGACGAGGCTGTTGCGGGTCTCGAGGAGCTCCACGTCGCCGCGCACCGCGTTGCCGTCCCCGTCCCGGGGCGACACGTCCCAGAGAGCGTCCCAGGTGCCGATGTCGGACCACGGGAAGGCGACCGGCAGCACGCCGGCCTTCGCGGTCCGCTCCATCACCGCGTAGTCGATCGAGGTCTTGGGCGCCCGGGCGAAGGCCGCCTCGTCGAGGCGCACGAAGTCGAGGTCGATCGCCGCGTGGTCGAGGGCGGCCCGGGCGGCGGCCAGGACCTCGGGCGCGTGCGCCTCGATTTCGCCGATCATCACGTCGGCCCGGAACAGGAAATAGCCGCTGTTCCAGAGGTGGCCGGCCTCGACGTAGCCCTGCGCCGTCGCGGCGTCCGGCTTCTCGACGAAGGCGGCGACCCGAAAAGCCTGCGTGCCCCGGACCGGCGTCCCGAGGGCGATGTAACCGTAGCCCGTTGCGGGGAAGGTCGGCCGGACCCCGAGCGTCATGACCAGGCCCTGGCGGGCCGCCTTCGCCGCCTCCCGACAGGCCCCGAGGAATGCGTCCGTGTCGCCGATGGCGTGGTCGGCGGCGAGGATCAGCACCAGTGCGCGGGGATCGTGCCGCGCCGCATGAAGCGCCGCGACCGCCACCGCGGCGGCGGAATCCCGTCTCACCGGCTCCAGCACGATGTCGGCCGCGACCCGCACGTCCATGAGCTGCTCGGCGACGACGAAGCGGGATTCGTTGTTCGTGATCACGGCCGGCCGGGCGAACAGGGCCGGGTCGTTCACCCGCGCCGCGGTCGCCTGGAAGCTCGACCACTCCCCCAGGAGCGGGATGAACTGCTTCGGCATGCTCTCCCGCGACGCCGGCCACAGCCGCGTCCCCGATCCCCCGCACAGGATGACGGGAACGATGCGGCTGTCTTGTACGGTCACGGACGAACTCACGAGCCGAAAGGGCGAGGCCGGATGGCGCGGAAAAACCGCTCCCCGACCTCCTCGCCCGACCTTCGTCAGCGCCGGAGCCCGCGTCAAGCGCGGCACCCGGGGCGGGGCTGCGCCGTTTCCCCCGCGGCGGTCCCCGTCGGGGCCGCGGATGGAGGGCCTATGCAGAAAGAGCCGCCCCGCGCCGGCTTCCCCGCCTACCCGTACTGGGCGGTGGTCCCCTACAGTCTGTGGGTCGCCGTGCTGGTGCCCGTCTACTGGGTCGAGCACGGGCCGGCGAACTTCCTGTGGTTCTCCGACATCGCGCTGTTCGCGCTCCTGATCTCGCTCTGGACCGGGTGGCGGCTGCCCTATTCCATGATGGCGGTCGGGGTGATGCCGTTCGAGCTCGTCTGGCTCGCCGATTTCGCCACCGGCGGCAACCTCCTCGGGCTCGCGGCCTACATGTTCGACCCGGCCGAACCGGTTCATCTGCGGGCGCTCTCCCTCTTCCACCTGTTCCTCGTCCCGATCATGATCTGGATGCTGGTCCGCCAGGGCTACGCGCCGGAGGCGGTGCGCTGGCAGACCGCCCTCGCCTGGATCGTGCTGCCGGCGAGCTACGCCTTCTCCTCGGTCGAGGCGAACGTGAACGTGGTGTTCGGCCCGACCGGCGATCCGCAGCAGGTGGTCCACCCCCTCGTCTACCTCGCCCTGATGATGACCCTCCTTCCCCTCGTGGTGCACTGGCCCATGCATCTCCTCCTGAAGCGCCTCTTCGGCCGGGAGGCCCCGTGAGCGCAGCCGTCGCGCCGCCGCTCCCGCGCGACCGCACCGTGCGGGTGCTGACCTACAACGTCCACCGCTGCGTCGGCACGGACGGGCAGCTCTCGCCGGAGCGCATCGCCGCGGTGATCGCCCGCTGCGAGCCCGACATCGTCGCCCTGCAGGAGCTCGACGTCGGCCGGGTGCGCACCGGCGGCGTCGACCAGGCGCACGCCATCGCGGCGCTCCTGCGCATGGACTTCCACTTCCATCCGGCCCTGCGGGTCGAGGAGGAGCTCTACGGTGACGCCATCCTCACCGCGCTCCCCGTGCGGCTGATGAAGGCGGGGGCGCTGCCCGGCCTGCCGGACCGGCTGCGGCTCGAGCCCCGCGGCGCCCTGTGGGCCGCCGTCGACGTGGGCGGGACCGAGCTCCACGTGATCAACACCCATCTCGGCCTGTTGCGGCTCGAGCGCCTGCGCCAGGCAGCGGCGCTCGTCGGGGAGGAGTGGCTCGACCATCCGAAGCGCCAGGGCCCTGTGATCCTCCTCGGCGACTTCAACTCGGTGCCGCGCTCCTCGACCTACCGCCGCCTCGCCGGGCGGCTGCGGGACGCGCAGCGCCTCTGTCCCGCGCGCACGGTGCGGCCGACCTTCCCGTCCCGCTTCCCGCTCCTGCGCCTCGACCACGTCTTCGTGAGCCCCGAGATCGAGGTCCTGTCGGCGACGGTGCCGCGGGACCGGCTCACCCGCACCGCCTCCGACCACCTGCCCCTCGTCGTGCGCTGCCGCCTGCCGGGCCCCTGAGATGAACCGGCGCCCCGGCCCGGGGGTTGTCCCAGGTCGAGGAACCGCCGTGTCCAGGACCTTCGCCGACGCGCACGCCCCCGCCGACCCCCGTGCCGCAGGCGGGCGCGCGAAATCCCTGAAACAGCGCATCGCCCCGTTCCTCGTCGTCGGGGCGATCGCGCTCGCCGGCTTCCTGCTCTGGCGGACCCTGCGCCAGTACAGCTTCGACGAGATCGTCGCCTCGGTCCTGGCGGTGCAGCCGTCCCGGCTCGCGGCGGCGGCGGGTTTCGCCGCTGCGAGCTACGTCTGCCTGACCTTCTTCGACTTCATGGCGGTGCGCTACGCCGGCACGCCGCTGCCCTACCGCAGGACCGCCATCGCCTCGTTCTGCGCCCTGTCGCTCGGTCACAATCTCGGCTTCGCGGCGGTGAGCAGCGGCGCCATCCGCTACCGCTTCTATTCCCGGTTCGGCCTGAGCACCGGGCAGGTCGCCAAGGTGATCCTGTTCTGCGGCCTCACCGTCGGCCTCGGCCTGATGATCCTCGCCGGAATCGCCCTTTCCCTGCAGCCGACGCTCGCCGCCGAGATCGCCGGCCTCGACCCGGCGATCGCCCGGATGCTGGGGCTCGCCTGCCTCGCCGCGGCGGGAATCTACCTCGTACTGTGCGCGACCGTGCGCGGGCGGCTCACCATCCGGGGCTGGTCCCTGGAAATGCCGCCCCTGCGGCTCGGCCTCGGCCAGGTGCTGATCGGGCCCCTCAACTTCGCCTGCGTCGCCGCCTGCCTGCACCAGGCCCTCGCCTCGGCGGCGGACGTGTCCTACTTCGCCGTGGCCTCGGTCTACGTCACCGGCAACGTGGCGGCGCTGATCACCCACGTGCCGGGCGGCCTCGGCGTGCTCGAGGCGACGGTGATCTACCTCCTGCCGGGGGCGAACTTCATCGGCGCGCTGCTCGTGTTCCGCTTCGTCTATTTTCTCGTGCCCCTCGCCATCGGCGGCCCGACCTTCGCCGCCATCGAGCTGCGGCTGCGCCACGAGAAGCGCAGGCGCTGATCAGCCGAGGAGCGGCAGGCGGAGCTGGAACGGCTCGGCCGGGTCGACGAGCGCCGTGCCGGTGACCGGCTCGGTCGGACCCTCGTCGGACATCGCCGCGAGCGGCCGCAGGCCGCGCCTTCCCACGTTGAGGCGCTCCACCGCCCGGATCAGCGAGCCCTCGGCGGCGAGCGCCCGCGCCACCTGGTTCGGGGTGGTGCCGAGATGCTCGGCGAGGAGCCGGTTGCGAATGCGGGCGATGACCCGCCGTTCGCGGTCGCTCGCGGCCTCGATGGCGAGATCGCATTCGGTGTCGAGGGCGACCGAGCGGTTGTTGAGGTTGGACGAGCCGATGCGCAGGAAGTCCTCGTCGACGACGATCAGCTTGGAATGGATGAGAATGTCGAGGTCGCCGTCCTCGGTCGGGCTCACGGGCCGGTAGACCCGCAGGCGGTCGAAGGCGTCGACCTGCTTCAGCTTGCGAATCAGCCGGTCGCGGTTGGCGCCGAGGACGAGGCGCTCGACCGCCCCGTGGCAGCATTCCGTCACCACCACCACGATCTCGGGGCAGTCGGGCTCCGGCAGGCGGGCCATGAGCAGGTCGCCGATCAGGGGCGCGGTGAAGTACTGGGCCTCGATGAAGACGTGGCGGCGCGCCGCGGCGAGCGCGTCGACGGCCAGCGCCGCCGCCTCCTTGACCGCCGGGGTGTCGCCCATCGCCGGGGCGGTGCGGGACACGGCGATGCGCACGTTGGTGAAGTCGGGCGCGAGCCCCGCCGGCCAGGGATCGCCCGCGGGAGCGCAGGGCGCGAGCGTCTCGCCGGTCGCCTTCCACCACCGTTCGCGGGTGAGTTCGGCGAGCGCCTGCGCCACCGGGCCGTCCACGGCCATGTGGATGTCGTGCACGGGGCCGTAGGGCTTGCCGTCCGGGTTGACCCGGCGCGGGTCCCCGGCCCGGTGGTCGGCGGTGTCCCAGCGCTCGATCGTGAGGTCCATGCCGCCGGCGAAGGCGACCGCGTCGTCGATGCAGACGATCTTCTGGTGGTGGGAGCCGAGCACCGGGTGCTGGTTGTCGAGCTTGACCGTGATGCGCGGATGGTTCTGCCACTCGGCGCCGAGGATCATCGGCAGGGACTCGCTCGGCGCGTGCACCACCGAGAAGCTCCAGATCAGGATGCGGACCTCGAGCTCGGGATGGGTTTCGACGAGGTCGCGCAGGAACGGGCCGAGGGGCTTGCAGTCCTCCTGGTCCGGGCAGAGCTTCGTCCGGGCGTCGAAGTCCCAGCCCAGAATGGTGATCGAGCGACGGGCGCGACGCAGGGACTGTTCGAGCCGGGCGAAGTACTCGCAGGCGTCGACGAGGACGCTCGCCCGCCGGGCGCGTTCGATGCGCCAGCAATTGTGGCCGGGGCGCAGGATGCGCGTCGCCGGCTCCGCGGCCGGCTCGAGGAGGCCCTGACCCATCGCGAAGCCGTCGTAAGCCATCTGCTCACCCTGGCGCGCCCCGGGGGAGCGGCGCGCAACTGCAAACCCTCAACGCCGAGGGACGACGTCCGGTTCGCCTCCGGTGGCCGTCCGGCTCAGCCGGTGCGTTGCATGGCTGTGAGAACCCTGGCGGTCGCCGGGCGCGACAGTGCCCCTCCCCGGCATGTGATGAAGTGGGGTACGCG
>DATLFZ010000374.1:0-2239 GCA_035540795.1 Beijerinckiaceae bacterium
CGGCGGGATGGGTCAGGAGCACCTCCTCGACCTCCCGCGGATAGATGTTGGCGCCACCCGAGATGATGAGGTCCTTGGACCGGTCCTTCAGGGTGAGATAGCCCTCCGCGTCGAAGGCGCCGACGTCGCCCGTGTGGAGCCAGCCGCCGGAAAGCGTTCGGGCGGTGGCGTCGGGATCGCGCCAATAGCCGGGCATGACCGGGGCGCCGCGGCAGACGACCTCTCCGGTCTCGCCCGGGGGCAGGGGCCGGTCGTCCGGGTCGACCACCGCGACCTCGACGCAGGCATAGGGCAGGCCGGCGGAGCCGAGGCGCTCGAGCCAGCGCGGATGGTCCCGGTCGCCGGCTTCGGCCTTGGACAGGGTCGTGATGGTCATCGGGCTCTCGCCCTGACCGTAGATCTGCGCGAGCCGCGGGCCGAAGCGGTCGAGGGCGGCGCGGGCGTCCTCCACGTACATCGGCGCGCCGCCGTAGACGATCGTCCGGATCGCCTCCGGATCGGCCTCGGCCGGGCTCGCCACGAGGCGCTTCACCATGGTCGGCGCGGCGAACATCGACATGCGCCGCCAGTGCCGGAACGTGGAGAAGATCTCGTCCGGTTCGAAGCCGCCGGACTCGGGCACCACGTTGACGCCCCGGCGCGCGACGTGGGCCATGATGTAGAGCCCCGAGCCGTGGCTCATGGGGGCCGCGTGCAGGATGGTGTCGCCGGGGGCGGTCGGGTCGACCTCGGTCAGGTAGGCGAAGGTGGCGGCGGCGAGGTTTTCGTGGGTGAGCATCGCCCCCTTCGGCCGGCCGGTGGTGCCGCTCGTGTAGAACAGCCAGGCGAGGTCGGAGGGGGCGCGCGCGCGCACCGGCACCGGGTCGGCGGCGAAGAGGCGCTCGTAGGCGGTCCCGCCGATGGCGATCAGGTGCTCGAGCCCGGTCGCGTGGGCGGCGATCTCCCCGTCGAGACCGAGGGACGCGAAGCAGACCCGCGCCTGCGAATGCTCGAGGATGTAGGCGAGCTCCGACCCGTGCAGCTTGGCGTTCACCGGCACGGCGGAGAGGCCCGCCCACCAGATGCCGTAGAGCACGTCGAGATAGTCGGGCCCGTTCTTGGCGACGATGGCGACCCGGTCGCCGCGGGACAGCCCGAGCGCCTCGAGGGCGCCGGCGAGGCGCGCCGCGCGCTCGGCGAAGCCCGCATAGGTGCGCAGGATGCGCTCGCCGCGGCCGATCGCGGGCCGGTGCGGGTCGGCGCGGCCGGCCCGGTCGAGCCAGAGCGCGATGTTCATGCGGCGTTGAGCCAGCCGAAGCGGACCGGAAAACCCTCCCCGTCGAGGAGCGACACGGTCTCGTAGAGCGGGAGGCCGACCACGTTGGTGTAGGAGCCGACGAGCTTCACCACGAAGGTGCCGGCGAGGCCCTGGACGGCGTAGCCGCCCGCCTTGCCGCGCCATTCGCCCGAGGCGAGATAGCTCTCCATCTCGTCGCGGGAGAGGCGCTTGAAGCGCACCCGGCTCTCGACGACGCGCTCGCGCACCGCGTCCCGCGGCGTGACGAGGCAGACGGTGGAATAGACCCGGTGGGTGCGCCCGGAGAGCAGGCGCAGGCAGCCCGCCGCCTCCTCCACCACCTCGGCCTTGGGCAGGATGCGCCGGCCGATCGCCACCACCGTGTCGGCGGAGAGGATGAAGGCGTCGCGCAGGTCCTCCCGGTTGCGGGCGGCCTTGCGAGCGGCCTCGGCCTTCATGCGGGCGAGGCGCTTCGACAGTTCCCGGGGCGATTCCGCCCGCAGGGGCGCCTCGTCGACGTCGGCGGGCAGGAGGGCGTCGGGCTCGACGCCGGCCTGTTGCAGGAGGGCGAGCCGCCGCGGCGAGGCGGAGGCCAGAACGAGCTTCGGCCGCCACCCGGGCGGGGCGGCTTCGGGGGGAGGCTCGGCGCTCGACCAGAGCTTCATGCGCAATCCGGACAACCAGTTCACGGAGGCTAGGTAATGCGGGCCGGGCCCGGATCATAGGGCTTTGTCGGGGGAGCCCTGCATCGGGCGGGGTTGCGGCGGCGGCCCGGGCGTGCAGGGTCCCTTGGAACTCCCGCCGGCCGCAGGACTTGAGGCCGGCCCGCAAGGACCCCGCATGAACCGCCGCCTGAACCGCTCGCTGCAGAAGGCCGCCGCCGACGCGGCCGAATCCGCCGTCCATTGCGGCGTCACCATCGCGGCGCGCCTGCCGGTCTTCGCCGGCTGCATGGTGCAGCCG
>DATLFZ010000375.1:0-6394 GCA_035540795.1 Beijerinckiaceae bacterium
ATCCGGATGGGGGCTCGGCACCGCGCGCATCCTGCACCGCCTGTGGCAGGTCTACTGGGTCCATGTCGGCGTGTTCCTGGCCACCGTCGCCGTCCTCGCCGCCGCCGACATGAACCCAGTAGACCTGCCACAGGCGGTGCACGATGCGCGCGGTTCCGAGCCCCCATCCGGATTCGTCGAAGGCGCGGCCGAAGGCCAGCGCCGACGCGAAGCCCGAGCACAGGACGAAGATCTCGGTCGCGTCGGAGAAGCCGAACCGGGCCGGGATCCATTCGGCCGCCCCGTTGCCGGGGATGTGCGCGATCAGGATGATCAGCATGCCCGCGCCTCGACGTCTTTCGGGGCGCGGGTCGCGGGCGCGGGTCATGGTCAGGCGCGGGCTTCGCGCAGGCGCACCACGGCCCCGACCACGAGGCCGAAGATCACGTGGCCGGCGAGCGACGCCCAGGCGAGCGGGATGAAGCCGAGGAAGGCGGGCAGGCCGGCGATCAGGTGGGCCATCACGTAGAGGGCGAAGATCCACAGCCCGACGCCGAACCCGGCCGCGACCGCCCACCAGGGCAGGCCGGGGGTCACCACCCGGGCGATCGGCCGGGCGACGAACAGGTAGCCGAGCGGATAGAACACGAAGCCGACGACGAGATGGATGATCTCGCCGGCGAGGCGGCTGTCGAGCCCGAACACCGACTGGACGAGGGCGGCCGGCTCGAGCGGCCCGCCGACGCCGGGCAGGAACGGCGTGATCGCGCGGGCCCAGAACTCCCAGGTGAGGTCGGCGGCGATGCCGGCGAGGAGCGCGGTGATCAGGGTCTCGCGGGCGAGCGGGGGGAACAGCGGCGCGGGGGCCTGCAGGCGGGCGGTCATCGTGGACATCGGTCCGGCTCCTTTCTCGATGCCGCCGATGGTGCCGGGCCGGTGCGCCGGGCGGAAATGCCGGTCGCCTCCGGTCTCGATGTTCCCGCGCTATGGGGCCGGGACGAGGCGCGGCCAGTTCCGGTTCGCGGTGGCGACGTGGCCGGGCACGTCCTTCTCCCATGTGCGCTGAACGCCGCGGTCGTAGTTGAGGTAGAGGCGCCCGTCGACGATGCGCCAGGCGTTCGGGTCGATCTTGACCAGGTAGCCCTGCGACACGCCGTAGGCGCAGTAGCCGCCGTAGGCCGGCAGGTAGCGCTCCGGATCGGCGCGGAAGCGGCCCCGGTTCTCCTCGTTGGCGAAGAGCCAGCGCGCGCCGCGGTGCTCGACGGCGAATTCCGGACGCCCGCGCCGGGGCCGGCCCTCGACGAAGTAGGCGACCGGGTCGTAGCCGTGGATGGCGAGGCGGTTGCCCGCGAGCACGTTGACCGGCGACGGCGCGGTCTGCGCCGCGGGGGCGCCGCCGAGGGCGAGGGCGAGGAGGATCGGGGCGAGGAGAGCGCGCAGGGACATCGGGATCTCCATCGTTCAGGCGCGGCGCCGGGCGAAACGGTCGCGCCGCTTCAGGCGCTCGCGCGAATTCTTGATTTGCGCGAGCGCGCCCGCGTCGCCCCGGTCGGCGGCGCATTCGGCGAGGATGCGCACGAACAGGTCGCGCTGGGCATGGCTGCCGCCGAGGCGCGGCAGGCGGGCGGCGAGGAGCTCGAGCCGCCCCCGCCCGGCGCCGAGGCGACGCAGGTCGAGGATCGTCTCGGCGAGCTCGCAGCCGATTTCGTCGGCCGTCTCGGCCTGGTCGTCGGCGCCGCAGGCGCGGGCCTCGATCGCCCGCAGAACGTCATGCCCCGCCGCGTCCTCGCCGACGGCGACCAGCGCGAGGAGGTTGTGCAGGGCGGCGAAGATCCAGGTCGCGTCCGTGCGCCGGCCGAGGGCCACCGCGCGCAGCTCCTCCCAGCGCTCGCCCGCCGGCACCCCCTCCTGCTCCAGGCGCCACAGGAGGGAGACGGCGTTCGCCACGTCGCGGACGTCGTCGGTCGGCTGCGGCCGCACCTCGGCGTCGTAGAGGGAAAGCGCCCGGTCGGCCCGGCCCTCCTCCAGGTGGAAGAGGGCGAGGTGCCAGGCCATGTGGAAGGAGAAGTTGTTGCAGGCGCGCCAGACCGGCCGCGCGGCTTCGAGCCAGGCGATCCCGTCCGCGGTGCGGCCCTGCATCTCGTGGACGTGGCCGACCGCGTGCAGGCCCCAGGCGTCGTCCGGCGCGAGCGCGACGGCGCGCCGGCCGATCCGCTCGGCCGCGTCGAGCTGGCCGAGCTCCTCGAGGGCGAAGGCGTGACAACCAAGGAGGTAGCCGTAGCCGGGCCGGCTCTCGTCCCAGGCGTCGAGGACGCGACCGGTGGTGCCGATCATCCCCGCCGCGTCGCCGACCATGAAGCGCAGGCCGTGGGCGAGCTTGGCGAGGAGGAAGGCGTGCGGGTTGCCGTCGAGTCCGGCCTCGAGGCGCGCCGCCGCGTCGCGAAAGCGGCCCTCGACCGCGAGGGCGAGCGCCTCGGCGAGGGCCCGCTCGTCGCCGGTGCCGCCGACGCGGGCGAGGGCCGCCCGGGCGTCGGCGAGGGAAGCGTGCGCCGTCGCGACGAGCTCCGAACGGGCGAGGATCAGGGCGCCGAAGCCGCGCAGGGCGTGGCCGGCGACGAGGTCGCGGTCCGCCGCCAGCGCCTCCCCCAGCGCCGGGCCGGCGCTCGGGCGGTGGGCCGCCGTCCCGTGCACCGCCCGCTCGAAGGCGGACAGCGCCGGCCCGGGCTCGACCGAGTGGCGCAGGCCCCAGCGGTCGATCGTGCCGCCGGCGGAACGGCCGACGAGCAAAGGCAATGGCGGTTTCTGCACCAGGCGGACGACCTGACCCATCTCGCGTCTCCTGACAGGATCGCCAGGATGCGGAGCGCCGGCGCCCGGCGGAAATGCCGCTTCGCTCCCGTCGCCATGCCGGTCGGCTATCGGATAGGCGGCGGCTATGGCGGCGCTGCCGGATCGGCATTGTCCCGCGCCGCCGCGCCGGCCCATCCTCGGGGCGGATCACGGGAGAAGACCCATGAAGATGCCGAAGGCGGCCCTCCTCCTCGCCGCGTTGGCGGCGGCGCCCGCGGCGCTCGCTGCGCCGGCGGCGGCCGAGCCCACCGAGGAGGTCCGCGCCCTCTACGAGCGGTTCGCCGCGGCGCAGAACGCCCGCGACCTCGACCGCGTCCGCGGCCTCCTCGACGCCGAACGCTTCCTGTGGGTCAGCGACGGGCAGAGCTTCTGGGGCCGGGAGACCATGCTCGCCCGCATGGCCTCGTTCCAGGAGGCCGAGCTCTGGCGGGTCGAGCCCCGCCTCGACGCCGCCGTCCCGGTCGAGGTCGCGCCGGACGCGGCCTATCTGCACCTGCCGCTCACCCTGGTCATCGGCACGCGCGAAAACCCCGACCGGCTCGCGTTCCTCGTGAGCCTGCTCGCCCGGCGCACGCCCGAGGGCTGGCGCATCGCCGCCCTGTTCACCACCACCGCCAAGCGGGAGTGACCGGCGCCGTTTCCGAGACCGGGTCGACGAGAGAAGGGTCGGCCGGAGGCGGTCCTCCGGCCGGCCCTTTCGAACGTGCGCGCCCTCCGGTGCGGTCGCGCGGTCAGTGACCGTTGCCCGAATCGTGCGAGGCGGGGATGTCGGCGGGAATGGCCGGAAGCACCGGCCGGGCCTTCTGGCCCTGCGCCTGCTGGCCGACCGGACGGGGCCGCGGGCAGTCGACGATGTGGACCCGCAGGGTGGCGGTGGTGGCGCCGAGGCCGACCTTGATCACCGTATCGCCGGCCTTGCGGGCGCGGATGTCGACGGCGGCGTTGTCGCCGAAGCGCTGCGCGGTCGCGACGGCCGCATTGCTGCTGCTCAGCACCTTGGCCTCGAAGTTCTGGTCGGCGAGCCGCACCCGGGCGTCGGAGCCGCTGCAGATGGTGATGCGGTACTGGTGCGGGATGATCCGCCCGTCCCGGGTCTCGGGCTGCGCCACCGGCGCGCCCGACATGCGGATCGGCTCGTTCGGAAACGCCGCGCTCTCGGGCACGGGCTGGTTGACGGGCTTGAGCGCGCCCTGCTGGGCGAGGGCCGGGCCGCCGACCACGCAGGCGAGCAGAAGGGCGGGGAACAGGGTCTTCATGGGTCGTCTCCCTTGCCGAGGGCCGGACCACCCGGCCTCGGACATGGGTCGCGGGCGGACGAGCAGCCGTTCACGTCGCCGATCCGCGCTGTGCGGCGGCGCACGCGCGCCGTCCGGGCCTGCGCTTGAGCGGGGGCGGGGGGCGGGGCAGAGTAGAGGCTCGGTTCGCGGCGAGGAGAACGACGTGCGGCGGCGGGACTTCGTGTCGCTCGCTTGCGGGTTGGCGGCGTGGCCTATCGGGGCCCGCGCGCAACGCGGGCGCATGCGCCGGATCGGCCTCCTCGGCCCCACCTCCCCCGCGGCGAGCCGGATCGACGAGGGCCTCCGGGCCGGCCTCACGGAGCACGGCTACGTGGAGGGCGAGAACCTCGCCGTCGAGGCCCGCTGGGCGCACGGCCGCTTCGAGCGGCTTCCCGGCCTCGCCGCGGAGCTGGTCGCCCTCGACGTGGAGGTCCTGGTCGCGGTGGTGACCGCGGCCTCCCTCGCCGCGCAGGCGGCGACCCGGACCGTGCCGATCGTGATGGTCGGCGTCGCCGACCCGGTCGAGGTCGGCCTCGTCGCCTCCCTGGCGCGCCCCGGCGGCAACGTCACCGGCACGTCCACCCTGCAGGCCGACCTCGTCGGCAAGCAGCTCGAACTGGCCCGGGCCGCCGATCCGAGCCTGGCGGCGGTCGGCGTCCTGTGGAACCCCGCCAACGCCGCCTTCCAGGCGCTCCAGGTGAAGCAGGCCGCAGCGGAGGCGCGCGCCGCCGGCCTGCCGCTTCGGCTCGTGGAGGCGAGCGCGCCGGACGACTTCGCGGTCGCGTTCGAGGCCCTCCGCGCCGATCGGACGCGCGCCGTCGTGGTCCTCGGCGATCCGACCTTCACCCAGCATCGGCGGCGGCTGGTCGACCTCGCCAACGCCGCCGGGTTGCTCACGGTGTGCGCGACGCGGGACTATGCGGAGGCGGGGTGCCTCCTGTCCTACGGGCCGAGCTATCGCGAGGCGAGCCGGCGCGCCGCCGCCTACGTGGCGCGAATCCTGGCGGGAGCGCGCCCGATGGACCTGCCGGTCGAGCGCTCGACCCGCTTCGAGGTGATCGTCAACCTCCAGACGGCGCGGGCGCTCGGCATCGACCTGCCCGCGACCCTCCTCGCCCGCGCCGACGAGGTCATCGAATAGAGGCCCCTACCCGCTCCGCAACGGCCGGGCGAGGTGCAGGTAGGTCGGGTCGAACTCCCCGGCGCGCACGAGGCCGTCCCAGTCCTTCACCGTGAGGCTGCCGCCGCGCAAGGAGACGAGGCCGTCCGCGCGCAGGGCCTGGAGCGAGCGGTTGGTGTGCACGGTCGAGATGCCGAGCGCGTCGCCGAGCTCGGCCTGGGTCACCGGGAGTTCGATGCTCCAGCCGTCGGCGAGGCCGACCGACTTCAGGCGGGTGACGAGCTCGCACAGGAGGTGGGCCATGCGCCCGTAGGCGTCGCGGCGGCCGACATTGAGGATCCAGCGCCGGAACATCGCCGCGGTGATGAGGGTGTCGCGCCAGAACACGCCGACGAGGTTCGGCCGCTCGCGGAACAGGTCGAGGAGCGCCCCGTGCGCGATGAACGCGACCCGGCTCGGCACCAGCGTGCCGAGGTTGTCGTCGATCTCCTTGAGGTGGAGGGACTGGAGGTCGGGAATGTCCCCGGGGATGTGGAAGGACAGGATCTGCCGCTTGCCCTCTTCGGTGGTGAGGTAGCGGCAGGCGAGTCCCTCCAGGAGAAGGCAGCACTGGGACGGGCGGTCGCCCTGGCGCACGATGTCGGTGTCGGTCGGCAGGACGCGCACCGTCAGCGGCAGCCGGCCGAGCGCCTCCCGGTCCGCCTCGTCGAGATCGACGATGCTCTCGAGCTTGCGCACGAGCCGTGCGTGCTCCGGGCTGCCCTCGGCGGATCTGGCGGGCTCACGAGAGAGCACGGCGGCCTCACGCAGGTTTTCGCGTCGCGCCGGCGAGCGCGATCCGATCGGTCAGGGGAACGGCAACCGTACAGCGAAGGCCCCCGTCCTGGAAGGCGAGATCGGTGGCGGCGTCGAGCTCGTAGGCCAGGGTGCGCTCGAGGAGCTCCGTGCCGAACCCGCGCCGGGTCGGCGGACCCCCGTCGAGCACGGCGCCGGTCTCGGTCCAGATGAGGCGCAGGAGCGGCGCCTTGTCCCCGTCCTCGATGGTCCAATTCACCGCGATGCGGCCGCCGTCGGCGGCGAGGGCGCCGTACTTGACCGCGTTGGTCGCGAGCTCGTGCATCGCGAGCCCGAGCATCTCGGCCGCCTTGGGCCGCAGGCGGACCTTGGG
>DATLFZ010000376.1:0-4412 GCA_035540795.1 Beijerinckiaceae bacterium
GCCCGGCGCCCCGACGCAGGGGATGAACCCGACCGCCATCGACGGGTCGGCCCGAAAACCCCGCTCGGTCCGGGTCGCGAGAAGGGTGACGCCCCCGCCGGGCGTCGGCTGCCAGGGGAAGATCAGGCGTCCGCCGGGCGCAAGCGCGCGAAGCCAGGCGAGATCGGGCGCGGCGGCGGCGGCGTTGACGTAGATCACCTGCGCGGCGGGCAGTTCGACCGCGACGCCCGTCCCCGCATGGACCGTGACGTTCGGAAGCCCGGCGAGGTTCTGCGCCGCGCGCGCGGCGAGGGGTTCGTCGATCTCGTAGGCGTGGACCGGGCCCGGCGCGACGAGGCGGGCGAGGATCGCCGTGTAGTAGCCGGCGCCGATGCCGACATGCAGCACCGTCTCCCCGGGCTGCGGGTCGACCGCCGCGATCCAGGCGGCATGAAGGGAGGGCTGCCCGTTGTTGATGCCCTTCCTTCCGTCGAGCACCACCAGAACGTCGTCGTAGAGGTCGGCCGGGTCCGCCGTGACCTTCTCGAATAGGCCCCCCGGGGCGAAGAGGCGCCAGGGCGGCGGCGTCACGTAGTTTTCGCGCGCGACGGCGGCGAAGGCGGCCTCGACCCGCGGGTGGGCGGCGCCGGTCTGGCGCATGATCTCGGCGGCGTAGCGCCGCCGCGCCTCGGCGACATCCATGCCGACCTCCGTCGGCGCCAGGAGAGCCTTACACGAACTGGCTGAGGCCGGGGATCGATCCGACGATCGGTCCGACCACGTCCTCGCCGGCCTTCTCGCGGCCGTAGGCGAAGAGCTCGCGGCCGAGCGGCTGCATCTGCCCCATCGACACGCCGGCCCCCATGAGCTGGCCGCCGAGCGCCATCACGCCCCCGCCCATGCCCATCATCCCGGCGGCGAAGCCTCCGCCGCCGCCGGTGCCCGCCTCCGCCATCGCCGCCTCCGCGCCCGGAATCGCGGCGAAGAGCTGGCCGACCTCGTCCGGCGGCCCCTCCTTCCTGAGGAAGTTCAGGATGATGCCGACGGCGCGCCGGGCCGTCGGGGCGTCGAGGCCGGTCGCCTGCGTGATGCGGTCGAGCAGTTCGTCCATGAATTCTCCCTCCGTGGGTCCAAGGTCGGGCCCCGGCGGCGCGAATGCAAGCCGATTGCGCGCGCCCGCCGATGCCCTAAACACGAACGGCGAACGACGGGTGCCCCATGCGCGAAGACGGCAAGATCCTCATCGGCAAGAGTCACAAGCCCGAATACCTCACCCTCTCCCTCGCCAACCGCCACGGCCTGATCACCGGCGCCACCGGCACCGGCAAGACCGTGACCCTCCAGGTCCTCGCCGAGGGTTTTTCGAACGCCGGCGTGCCGGTCTTCGCCGCCGACATCAAGGGCGACCTCTCCGGCATCGCCGCCGCCGGCGAGGGCAAGGCGCCCTTCGTGAACCGGGCGAAGGAGATCGGCATCGACTACGAGCCGGACGATTTCCCGGTCGTGTTCTGGGACCTCTTCGGCGAGCAGGGCCACCGGGTCCGCGCCACCGTCTCCGAGATGGGCCCGCTCCTCCTCGCCCGCCTCCTCGACCTCAACGACACCCAGGAGGGCGTGCTCAACATCGCCTTCCGCATCGCCGACGAGCAGGGCCTCCTGATCCTCGACCTGAAGGACCTGCGCGCCCTCCTCCAGCACGTCGCCGACAGCGCCAAGGAGCTCACCACCGCCTACGGAAACGTCAGCAAGCAATCCGTCGGGGCGATCCAGCGCCAGCTCCTCGTGCTGGAGAACCAGAAGGGCCAGGAATTCCTCGGCGAGCCGGCCCTCGCCATCGAGGACCTGATGCGCAAGGACCGGGACGGGCGCGGCATCGTCAACATCCTCGCGGCCGACAAGCTGATGAACAACCCGCGGCTCTACGCCACCTTCCTGTTGTGGCTGATGTCGGAGCTGTTCGAGCGCCTGCCCGAGGTCGGCGACCTCGACAAGCCGAAGCTCGTGTTCTTCTTCGACGAGGCGCATCTGCTCTTCAACGACGCGCCGAAATCCCTGGTCGAGGCGGTCGAGCGGGTGGTGCGCCTCATCCGCTCGAAGGGGGTCGGCGTCTACTTCGTGACCCAGAATCCCCTCGACGTGCCGGAGACCGTGCTGGCCCAGCTCGGCAACCGGATTCAGCACGCGCTGCGCGCCTTCACGCCCCGCGACCAGCGCGCGGTCCGGGCGGCGGCCGAGACCTTTCGGCAGAACCCGACCTTCGACACGGCGAAGGCGATCACCGAGCTCCATGTGGGGGAGGCGCTCGTCTCGACGCTCGAGGGCAAGGGGGCGCCCTCGCTGGTCGAGCGCACGCTGATCGCCCCGCCCGCCGGCAAG
Source organism: Beijerinckiaceae bacterium (assembly GCA_035540795.1). Lineage (GTDB taxonomy): Bacteria > Pseudomonadota > Alphaproteobacteria > Rhizobiales > Beijerinckiaceae > JAJKJG01. Next base: position 2,356 of record DATLFZ010000376.1, read on the forward strand.
GTCGGGCCGATCGACGACGCCGCGCGCCGCGCCATCCTCCAGGCGAGCCCGTTGCGGGGCAAGTACGACGAGGCGATCGACCGGGAATCGGCCTACGAGATCCTGGCCCAGCGCGCCGCGCAGGCGACCGCCCCCGCCGGCGGAGGCGGCCTTCTCGACAGGATCGGCGACTTCTTCGGCACCAGCCGCAAGCGCGGCCAGACCCTCAATCCGGGCCAGATGGTCGCCCGGGAGGTCACCCGCACGGTGGCGAACCGGGTCGCCGGCCAGCTCGCCGCCAACATCGGCAAGCAGCTCGGCGGCACCATGGTCGCCTCCGTCGGCCGCGCCATCGTCCGCGGGACCCTCGGGGGGTTGCTGAAGCGGTAGGGGGCGGGCCCGGGTCGCCAAACCTTCCGGCCCCGCCCCGTCATGCCCGGGCTCGACCCGGGCATCCACGAACCCCCGGCGCCGTGTTGCGTGGGTGGCCGGGACGAGCCCGGCCATGACGGGGAGGAGCTACGCCGCGCGCGGGCGGATGGCGCGCAGTTCGTCCCCGATCTCGCGACGGCGGGCCATCAGATCGTGGTCGGCCTGCAGGCGCAGAAAGAACCCGTCGGACAGCCCGAAATAGCGGGTCAGGCGGAGGTCCGTGTCGGCCGTCACCGACCGCTTGCCGAGGACGATCTCGTTCACTCGCCGCGGCGGAACGCCGATGGCACGCGCGACGGCGCTCTGGCTCAGCCCCATCGGCCGAAGGAACTCGATGAGGAGGATCTCCCCCGGGTGGGGATTGTGGACCTCAGTGGTAGTCGACGATCTCGACATCCTCGGCTCCTCCTTCGACCCACCGGAAGCAGATCCGCCACTGGTCGTTGATGCGGATCGAATGCCGACCGGCGCGGTCTCCGGCCAGCGCTTCGAGCCTGTTGCCCGGCGGCACGCGCAAGTCCTCCATCCGCGCTGCCGCATTGATCAGGCGCAGCTTCCGGAGCGCCGCGGCCTGGATGTCCGGCGGCAGCCGCCGACTTCGCTCACCGGCCCAGATCCTGGCCGTCTCGCGATCGGCGAAGCTGACGATCATCCCGAACCATAACGCATCGCGTTATGGTTCGAAAGCAGCCCCTTGCACCGCGGCGGGTTCGGGCGCATCCATCGGGCGTCCGTCACCGACCGGGTCCCATGTCACAGCTCGACACCGTCCTCTCCGACATCGACGCCGATCGCGACAACGCCCTCGAGCGGCTGTTCGCGTTCCTGCGCATCCCCTCGATCTCGACCGATCCGGCCTACGCCGCCGAGTGCCGCCGCACGGCGGAGTGGCTGAAGGGCCATCTCGACGCCCTCGGCTTCGAGGCCTCCGTGCGCGACACGCCCGGCCACCCGGTGGTGATGGCCCGGGCGCCCGCGCCCCCCGGGCGGCCGCACGTGCTGTTCTACGGCCATTACGACGTGCAGCCGGTCGACCCGCTCTCCCTGTGGGAGACCCCGCCCTTCGAGCCGCGCCTCGCCACCCTGCCCGACGGGCGCACCGTGATCAGCGCCCGGGGCGCCTGCGACGACAAGGGGCAGGTGATGACCTTCGTCGAGGCCTGCCGGGCCTGGAAGGCGACGACCGGCGCCCTGCCGATCGGGATCACCTTCCTGATCGAGGGCGAGGAGGAATCGGGCTCGCCGAACCTGCCGGCCTTCGTGCAGGCGAACCGGGAGGAGCTCGCGGCCGAGGTCGCCCTCGTCTGCGACACCGGCATGTGGGACCAGGACACGCCGGCGATCACCGCGTCGCTGCGCGGCCTCGCCTATTTCGAGATTTTCGTGCGCTGCGCCGACCGGGACCTGCATTCGGGCCTCTTCGGCGGTGCGGCGCGCAACCCGATCCACGTGCTCGCCCGCATCCTCGCGGACCTGCACGATGCGGACGGTCGCATCGCGGTGCCCGGCTTCTACGAGGGCGTGCACGACACCCCGCCCGCGATCCTCGACCAGTGGCGCCGCCTGAACCTCACCGCCGAGGACTTTCTGGGCCAGGTCGGCCTGCGCGAGCCCCGCGGCGAGAAGGACCGCCTCCTCATCGAGAT
>DATLFZ010000377.1:0-4435 GCA_035540795.1 Beijerinckiaceae bacterium
GGGGGTGCCCGGGGGCTACGCCTCCACGCCGCGGACCGCCATGGCGGCACGCATGCGGGCGGCGGCGCGGTCGGGGTCGGTGAAGAGGCCGGCCCGGTCGGCGAGGCGGAACAGCTCGGCGAGGTGCAGCGTCGAGCGGGCGCTCTCCTGGCCGCCCACCATGGTGAAGTGGTCCTGGTGGCCGTTGAGATAGGCCATGAACACGACGCCGGTCTTGTAGAACCGGGTCGGCGCCTTGAAGATGTGCCGCGACAGGGGCACCGTCGGCGCGAAGATGCGGTGGAAGGTTTCCAGGTCGTCCTTCGCCAGCGCGGAGAGGGCGGCCGCCGCGGCCGGCGCGATGGCGTCGAAGATGCCGAGCAGCGCGTGCGAATGGCCGTGCTCGTCGCCCGCGATGAGCTCGGCGTAGTTGAAGTCGTCGCCGGTGTACATGCGCACGCGCGGGTCGAGCTGCCGGCGCATGACGATCTCCTTGTCCTTGTCCAGGAGGGAGATCTTGACCCCGTCGACCTTGGCGGCGTTCTGGTTGATGACCTGCAGCGCCGTCGCCATCGCCTCGTCGAGGTCGGCGTTGCCCCAGTAGCCGGACAAGGCCGGGTCGAACATGTCGCCGAGCCAGTGGATGATGACCGGCTCGCGCACGTAGCCGAGCACCCGGTCGTAGACGCGCACGTAGTCCTCGGCGTCGCGGGCGACCCGGGCGAGGGCGCGGGAGGCCATCAGGATGATGCGCCCGCCGACCGCCTCGATCGCCTCGATCTGCTCCTCGTAGGCGCGGATGACGTCCTCGACGGACTTCGCCGCGGCGGGATCGAGGTGGTCGGTGCCGGCGCCGGAGAAGACGACCGCGCCCTCCCGGCCCTCGGCGGCGGCGACCGAGCGCTTGATCAGTTCGAGGGCCATCGGCCAGTCGAGCCCCATGCCGCGCTGGGCCGTGTCCATGGCCTCGGCCACCCCGAGGCCGAGGTCCCACAGGTACTCGCGAAAGGCGATGGTGCGGTCCCAGTCGGGGGCCGCCTGGAGCCAGGGATCGACCGGGGCGAGGGGGTCGGCGACCACGTGCGCGGCGGCGAGCGCCACCCGGTTGAGGGGCCCGCTCACCTTGCGCGGCAGGTCGAGGGGCTTCGACATGCGAAACGTCTCGAGCTTGCCGCCGGCGCTCGGCAGCCGCAGGGACAGGGCGGTGACGGGGCGCTGCACGTTCATGGTGACCTCCTGCCTCTGCGCGTAACGGCCTCTCACTCCGCCGCCATGGCGACGCCGCGGTCCAGGGACAGCGGCGGCACGTCGACCCAGCGGCGCTCCTTCCAGCTCTGCAGGGCGCATTCGACGAGCTGCACGCCCTTCGCCCCCTCGATGAGGGTGTACTTGTAGGGCGCGTCCTCGGCGACGTGGCGGATGAACATCTCCCACTGGGCCTTGAAGCCGTTGTCGTAGGGGATGTTGTCCGGCACCGGCTGCCAGCTGGCGTAGAAGTCGATGCTCTGCTTCTGGTCCGGGTTCCAGACCGGGCGCGGGGTGCCGACCCGGGGCTGCATCATGCACTCGGTGAGGCCCGCGACCGCGGAGCCGTGGGTGCCGTCGACCTGGAAGGTGACGAGGTCGTCCCGGTAGACCCGGGTCGCCCAGGACATGTTGATGTGGGCGATGACCCCGTCCGCGAGCTGAAAGGTGGCGTAGGCGGCGTCGTCGGCGGTCGCCTCGTAGGTGCGGCCCTGCTCGTCGACGCGGGCGGGGATGTGGGTCGCGCCGAGGCACGACACCGCCTGGACCTCCCCGAACAGGTTGTCGAGCACGTAGCGCCAGTGGCAGACCATGTCGAGGATCATGCCGCCGCCGTCCTGCGCCCGGTAGTTCCAGGACGGGCGCTGCGCCGGCTGGCCCCAGTCGCCCTCGAACACCCAGTAGCCGAACTCGCCCTTGACCGAGAACATGCGGCCGAAGAAGCCGGATTCGCGCAGCATGCGCAGCTTCTGCAGGCCGGGCAGGAACAGCTTGTCCTGGACGACGCCGTTCTTGAGGCCCTTCTCCTGGACGAGGCGGCAGATGCGCAGGGCCTCGGCGAGGTTCGTGGCGATCGGCTTCTCGCAATAGATGTGCTTGCCGGCGGCGACCGCCTTCTCGAGCAGGCTCGGCCGCATCTGCGTGGTGGCGGCGTCGAAGAAGATCTCGTTCTTCGGGTCGGCGATGGCGGCGTCGAGGTCGGTGGTCCAGCGCTCGATCCCGTAGGTTTTGGCGAGAGCCGCGACCTTGTCGGCGTTGCGGCCGACCAGCACCGGGTCGAGCTGCACCTTCGAGCCGTCCGAGAGGGCGACGCCCCCCTCCGCGCGGATCGCCACCACCGAGCGGATGAGGTGCTGGTTCATCCCCATCCGGCCGGTGACGCCGTTCATGACGATGCCGAGGGTGCGGGTCATGCCTGTCTCCGAGAATTCTTTCGGCCGTGCCGGAGCCGTGCCGGTTTACGCGACGCGGCCTGGGGCCGCCCGAACGCGAAGGCGGCGCCGGAGCGCCCGCCTGCAATTAACCAACCGGTTAATTGCAGGCCCGTTCCCTGTCAAGCGGGCACCGGGCGCACGCCGGACAGGACGAGCCCGACGATGTGGTCGACCCGCTCCCGCATCTGCTCCGGCGCGAGGAGGTCGCGGCCGAAGGTGACCGACAGGGTGCTCGCGTTCGACAGGTAGAAGAACGAGAGCGCCGCGATCGAGATGTAGAGCTGGAGCGGGTCGATGCCGGGCCGCACGGCGCCGGCGGCGACGCCGCGCTCCAGGATCTGGCCCATGGTCGCGATCAGCGGCGAGTTCATGGACTGGATCTGCTTCGACTGCTTGAGGTGGCGCGCCTTGTGCAGGTTCTCCGAGTTCAGGAGCATGATGAACTCGCGCTTGCGCACGAAATAGTCCCAGGTGAAGCGCACGAGCCGCTCGATCGCCTCGAGCGGCGCCAGCGCCTCGAGGCGCAGGGCCCGCTCGGCGGTGCGGATGTCGTCGTAGGCGGCCTCCAGCGCGGCGAGAAAAAGCGCCTCCTTGTTGCCGACGTAGTAGTAGAGCATGCGCTTGTTGGTGCGCGCCGCCTTGGCGATGCGCTCGACCCGGGCGCCGCCGAGGCCGTAGCGGGCGAACTCGACCACCGAGGCTTCGAGGATCCGGCGCTTCGTCGCCTGCGCGTCGCGCACCGCCGCGCCCTTCGGCCCCCGCCGCGCGGGCGTCGCCGGCGTGGCCTCGGCGCCTGAGCCGTTCCCTGGCGGAGCGTTCGGCATGGGGCGTCTCCTCGGGATGGGCCCCCCAGCATAAGACGCCCCGCCGCCGGACGGAAGGCGGTGGGGGGGTCGAGGAGCCCCGCCGCCGGCGTAGGGAGCGGCGGCTTCCACGATCCAGAAGCCGGGCTGTGGGAGCATCGACCTCCCGAACGGTGGCGTCCGGAAGTCCGTCGGTGGCAAAGTCCTCATCCCCCATTGAGGCATGACGCGGATGGGATCATATTGCGGTCGATGCAGGCGTGAACCGTGCAGGGTCGGATGAAGTCCTCCGCGAAGTCCACGAAGGCCAAGGCTCAGGCCACGAGCCGGATCAAGACGCCGGCGACCAAACCCGTGAAGACCACGAAGGCGGCGATCCAGAAGGCCGTCCGCGCCACCCTCCGGAGCCAGAGGTCGGCCGGCTCTGGTTCGAGCCGCGATCGTGGTGGCGCATGAGCGTCCACAACCCCGCCCGCATCGGCTGATTCTCGTCCGATCACACTATCGCCGGCTACGCCGAGGATATCTGGGCCGCGCCCGGACTGTGTTGAGGGGGCATTGTACCCGTTGCGCACCGCGCACCCTGAGGCTCTCCTCAGAGGAAAGGCACCCGACTATCGGGAATCGCCCTACCTGTCTCCATGCTCAAGATGAAGGAAGCCCGACGGGGTGGCAGAATCAATGCTCGGTCCAATGCACCGGGATAAGGGCATACCCCGCCCCCTCCCAACGAGCGGCGGCTTTGTTTTCGGCTCCTTCAAAGCGCTTCAAGCTGTCGCGTCGCTTTGCTCCGCGCTTTCGGAGTTTGAGACTAGGCTCGAACTCTCTACAGGCACCCTGATGGGCTCGCCTTGCACCTCGGTGTTTGGCAGGTACCGGATTTCTCGGCAGACCTCTCGTGCTTGATCGCTGAAACGAACGATGAGGGGCTGGCTGGAGGTGATCGCCTTTCCGGCGACAACAGCCTCTCGGGCGAGCAAATTTGGCAGCATGGCGGCGCGGCGCGTCCCCATATAGTTCTTCAAAAATTCGAACCCGGTCTCATCGAATGCCCGAAAGGAAAAGACCGTGTTACATTGATTCAGAACACTCTTACTGACGTTCGCAGTTCTTTGCGTTATAAGTAAGAGTCCGATTCCGTATTTTTTTGCTTGCAGAATAACCTGAGCAGAGCGACTAACGGTGTCTTGGTCC
>DATLFZ010000378.1:0-2018 GCA_035540795.1 Beijerinckiaceae bacterium
GGCCGCGACCATGCGCACCGCCGTGCTCGGCATCGTGGGTTTTCGGGAGCTGACCCTCGAATCCTCGGCCGAGTCGACCTGGGGGGCGAAGAAGATCGAGCTCGCCCTCGTCCTCGACAACACCGGCTCCATGGCGAGCCGCAACAAGATGCAGGAGCTGAAGGCGGCCTCCCACGACCTCCTGCGCGAGCTGCGCCGGGTCGCCCTCGACGCCGACGCGATCCGGGTCTCGATCGTGCCGTTCGACAGCCATGTCCGCATCGACCCGGGCCAGCGCAATGCTGACTGGCTGCGCTTCGCCGATTCCGCCCAGCGCGCCGCCTGGACCGGCTACGTCGCCGACCGGGACCAGCCGCACGACGCCGGCGCCGCCCGGGCGCAGACCGCCCGCCCCGAGACCCTCTACCCGGCGGCGAGCCGCACCGACACCGACCTCGCCCGCGTGCGGCCCCTGACCAGCGTCGTGAACGGCTACGGCGCGCTCACCGCCACCATCGATGCGATGAAGCCGAAGGGCTGCACCAACATCACCATCGGCGCCGCCTGGGGCCTCGCGAGCCTCGCGGGCGGCGAACCGCTGCCCGGCGCCACGGGCGGCAAGGACGTCGAGCGGATCATGATCCTGCTCACCGACGGCGACAACACCATGAACCGCTGGGTGAACGACTGCACGCAGCGCGGCGACCGCGCCCGCATCGACGCCCGCACCCGCGCCGCCTGCGGCGAGGTCAAGGGGGCGGGCGTGCGCCTCTACACGATCCGGGTCATCGAGGGGAACGCGGGCCTGCTGCGCGACTGCGCCTCGGTTGGAGCCGACGGCCAACCCCTGTACTACGACGTCCAGGACGCCGCCCGCCTGAGGCCCGTGTTCCAGGCGATCGTGACCGAGATCCTGGGGACGCGCCTCACCCACTAGGCGTCCGGCGGAGCCGGCGCTTGGACGATCTTTCCCGCGAGCAGGACGCCGCGACGCGGCTGTTGTCGGCCGCCGCCGTGCGCGAGCGCGCCCAAAGCCTGCTCGAGCACGGCCTTGCCGGCCGCCTCGACCACTTCGCCGTGGATCTCGATCGGCTCCCGGCCTGCGCCGACGAGGTGGTGGCGACGATCCGGACCAACTATCCCAGCCTCGACATCCCCTTCCACGCCCGCTGGCGCCACTTTTCCGCCGGCGGGATCGAGCGCTGGGAGGCGCTGTCCGGAGCGGCGCCCTGGCGCAGCGAGGCCGAGCGCGCCCGCGCCGCCTTCGACCTCGCCATCGTCAGCGTGCTCCTCGACGCCGGGGCCGGGCCGGCCTGGCGCTACCACGAGGGCCGCACCGGCGAGACCTTCGCCCGCTCGGAGGGGCTCGCGGTGGCGAGCTTCGACATGTTCGCCGGGGGCGCCTTCTCGCACCGGCCGGACGACCCCTTTCGCGCCGACGCCGCCGCGCTCGCCGCGATCACCGCCGAGGAACTGGCGCAGGCCTTTCAGGTCGGGCCCGAAAATCCCCTCGTCGGACTCGAAGGGCGGGCGGCGCTCCTCAACCGGCTCGGCGAAACGGTTGCGACCGCCGCGGACGTGTTCGGACGGGCCGACGATCCCCGCCCGGGCGGCCTGTTCGACGAACTCGCCGGAGAGGGCACGGTCGCCGCGCCGGAGGTCTTGCGGGCGCTCCTGGAACATCTCGGGCCGATCTGGCCCGGCCGCATCCGCCTCGGCGGCCTCGACCTCGGCGACACGTGGCGCCACCCCCTCGCGGCGGCGGACGACCCCTCGTCCGGGCTCGTGCCGTTCCACAAGCTGTCGCAATGGCTCGCCTATTCCCTGCTCGAACCCCTGCAGGAGGCCGGGATCGCGGTGACGGAGGTGGACGGCCTCACGGGCCTACCCGAGTACCGCAACGGCGGCCTGTTCCTCGACACCGGCGTGATCCGCCTGAAGGACCCCCGCGACGCCGAGCGGGCCCACGAGGTCGGCGCGCGGCTCGTGGTCGAATGGCGCGCCCTGACGGTGGCGCTTCTGGACCGGGTCGCGCCGCT